>JAYUZA010000155.1:0-2603 GCA_043752145.1 Flavobacteriales bacterium | reverse complement strand
CAACAACATCGGGACCCAGCCAGCCATACTTATTCAGTATATTTTTCACCTTTATTGTATTAATTGCATCTTGTTTGTTAATCGCTTTCCAAAGAGCTTGGTGTTTTTTCTCAAGCTTCCATAAACTGTCAGAATCCTGTTTAATTACTTTAATTAAAGTTGATGAGTTTTTTTTCCTATTTCGATCGATCCTTAAGTTGAGAGAATCCCGCTCTTGCTGCATAGACTCTGCCTTTAACCTGTTATTTTGATCATCAAAATAAATACTGTCTAATTGTAACGTGAGTTGCTTAGCGGGTATTTTTACGTCCTGTGCTTGCTTTGAATTACAAGAAATTAAAATAAGACATAGATATATTAAATTATTCTTCAATTTCCTTCCTTTCCCTAATCAAGATCGCTCCAACAACTACCGTTATTCCCGCAACAATGATGGGATAATACAAGCCCGCAAACATATTTCCGGTCGACATTACCAACGATTGCGCAATGAGCGGTGTTAAGCCACCAAAAACACCATTACCGATATGATATGGCAAGGACATGGACGTGTACCTTATTTTAGCAGGGAATAACTCAACTAAAAATGCAGCAATAGGACCGTATGCCATGGTGACGAAAAGCAATTGACAAAAGATCAAGACACTAATAATAAATAAATTTTTTGAAGGCAGTTTTATGGTTGTTTCAATCAGCTTATCAGGTATATTCGAATCGGTTGGAGAACGCTCTATCTTTTCCTTAATCACACCACCATTCGTACATGGAGTTTCCTTAATAAAAACAAACTTAACTGGCGTATTTTCTTTAATATGCATTTTAGAAAACGAATATTTTTCCCATGTTGCAGTATCAGCCTGCGCGGCCATACCCTTATATATTGGCATATAAAAAATGGCTGCCAATCCAATTCCCGTTAACATGATCCATTTTCGTCCCCACGAATCACTCAATTTTCCGAAGAAAATAAAAAGTGGTGTAGCGATCAATAAAACGACCAACAACATTTTTTGAATTTGCGCTGCATCAATATGCAAAGCCGTAGTGCAAAAATTCATGGCGTAAAACTGGCCCGTATACCAAACCACACCTTGACCTGCACAAGCCCCGAACAAAGCGATCAATACCCATTTCAAGTTTGTCCACTGACCAAAACTTTCTTTCAAGGGGTTTTTTGAAATTTTTTGTTCTTTTTTCAATTGCTCAAATTCGGGCGACTCATTCATTTTCCTGCGAATGATATAAGACATAAATACTAAAATGGAAGAAAGCAGGAACGGAATTCTCCATCCCCAATCGGCAAAAGCTTCCTCGCCCATTAATGTCCGACACAATAGAATAACGCCTATCGAAATAAATAAACCAAGTGTTGCGGTGGTTTGTATAAAGCTGGTATAAAATCCGCGTTTACCCTTGGGCGAGTGTTCGGCAACATAGGTAGTGGCTCCTCCATATTCTCCTCCTAAAGCCAATCCTTGCAAAGCACGCAACAAGAAAATAATAATGGGTGCGGCAATTCCTATTGTTCCATACCCTGGAATTAATCCAATGGCAAAGGTCGAACCACCCATAATTAAAAGCGTCAATAAAAATGTATGCTTACGTCCAACGAGATCGCCCAAACGACCAAAAATAATAGCCCCAAACGGACGAATAACAAAACCTACACCAAAAGCCGCAAGCGTTGCCAAAAATGCAGCAGCTGGATTTTCACCCGGGAAAAACTGTGTTGAGATAATGGTTGCAAGACTTCCAAAAATGTAAAAATCATACCATTCGATGACAGTCCCTGCAGAAGAGGCAAAAATTACGCGTTTGAGGCTTTGTTTAGGAACAAGGGACATAACTAAACTCGTTTGTGGTTTGTAGTTGGAATATCCAACAACATTTTTCGGAATCAATGATATTCGTGCACTTAAACATTGAAATTTTTGGTTTTATAGAGTAACTATTCATCATTCCACATTCATAATTCAATATTTCTACTTTTTGTTTAGCATTCACACCCATTTTTAATACGTCTGTTCTTCACTCACACCAACAACAAACCATAAACTACAAACCACTTTAGTACTGAAGCCTTTTTTCTGATCTCTGATTTCAGTTTTCCGATTTTATCTTTATATATAATTCCTCAACTTTCTGTCGGGCCCACGGTGTCTTTCTCAAAAAAGTCAAACTGGATTTAATTGACGGATCGCTCTTAAAGCAATTAATGCTTACATGAAAAGCCAATTGTTCCCAACCATAGTGTTTGACTAAAAATGTAACGATCGCTTCAAGCGTAATGCCATGCAAGGGATTATTTTTTTGGGTGGTCATGAATACTCAAAAATATGCTTTTGTTTTAATTACGAGCTCATAAAATCAAAAATCTAAAGAAATATAGCTAAAAATAAATCCAAAAAAGGATCATAAACGGATAATAACAGACTCACCGTTAAAAAGCAGCCCGAAACCTGGCCTTAATAATTTAAAGCGTATTTAAAAAGTTGCTTTCAATTTCACCGCAAAATCTTACACATTATTTTTTATCATTTACACAACTTACAGGTTTAATTTTTTTATAAAATAAAGTGTAATTTATATAGAAAAAATGAAAC
>JAYUZA010000154.1:0-2606 GCA_043752145.1 Flavobacteriales bacterium | reverse complement strand
TATGGATACATCAATACCGCTTCCAAAAAGGGCGCAGGCTGGCAAGTAGCTAGGAGCACCGTATGAGCTGCCACACCTAACGGTAAACGCTGCGGCTTCATGCATGTTCATGTTGCCTATGCCCGGAGCTGACATATAGGTGGTCCATTTAGCGAAAAATTTTGATGACGCAGTTCCAAAAATCGCGGTGTTAGCTGTTGAAACGTAAGGGTCGTACAAAGCACTTGCTGTTGTTGTAAATGGGCTAAAAGGAATTCCTCCACTAATAAGGGTTCCGGTATGTGTACCTACAGTTGTTGTTTGCGCCTGAGCATAGGTGGTGGCCGCCATCATTGCGCCCAATAAATCATCGCTTGTAAAATCATCAACGCCTTGTTTTATGCCCAATTGCCTGCATTTTTCATAATAACAATACTCCGGGTGCAAATACACCAATGCCTTAGCCCATTCGGGGTGACCACTAAACGCAACAATAAAATCGCTTACGTTTACTAATTGTTCGGCCCAAACGTATTCCTGGCTTGTTAAAGGATCAACTAACGTTCCTCCTGTAAACGCAGGACTATAAAGTCCCGTAATTGGATTGATATTTACATTTACCCTTCCACGTGTTCCATCATTGTTTACGAAATAAAAATATGTACCTGTTCCTAAAAGCGTCTTCGGTACTTTCCAATATTTATTGGCTGCCGATGTTAATACCAAAATCGAAGGTGTTACGTTTTGCGGTAAAAAATTATTCACGTTATAAACTGATAATGCAAATGCCGCAGGATTAATAGTGCCCGTTCCGTCTAAATATTCGCCATACTGCCCCCCCGGACTTACATCCACCAACATTTGATCGAACGCTGCTTCACACGGGCTTATTACTTTCTTGCATTCTTTTAAACATTGCTCATATAAAAAATCATACTCCAATGCCGTGCCCAAACCTGCCAATACAAATGCATCGCGATCTCCCAAATTAGCAATACAATCGGCACAGTCAATATAACAGGTATTGGTATCAACCTGCGCCAAATATTCGTCTTCAAAATCGTTGAGTGTTTTAAAACAGGTATTGTGCGTGCTGTCCAAATAATAATCTACATAAAAATCAACAGCATCTTCATTTATGGTTAGCGTCTTCATAACGGTGTACGAACCTATGGCCAAAGGAATGGCATTGGTATATGGCACACCCATGGTATAGGTAGTGGATCCTCCTGTACAAGTGGTGTGGAAACTAATGCTTCCGTCACCGTTAAGGGTGAAATAACCCGTCAATTCATTCTCAATTGGGTCGGTAACGTTCAGTAATTTATTATTACCACACTCGTCAATTACTTTAATGGTAAGGTTATAAATACAATTAAAACATATACCTGCAACAAAACACGAATCGGTAAAGGCCGGCACGGTCATATTGTAACTAAAACTATAATTAGCTGCGTATGGCACCGTAAGTATACTTGTAAAGTCAATTGAGTTTCCGGCAATGTTCGGCTTGTTCAGCAAGCTTTTTCCGGCAGCGTCTTTTGCAAACAGATCGGCTTTTATTTGAATGGCCGCTGTACTTGCCGAAGGTATTACTTCTAAATTATTAGGTGAGTCGCCCGCCAACGAAGTAGCAATAACCCTTCCTTCCTGATCTAAATAACTTACACTGCTTTGTCCGTTAGGATCGATCACCACATTTTTTTTATAATGTGCAGCATCTCCCACTTCGCTTCCAAAGAGTCGATCTAACTGCATTTGATTTGGCTGGCCATAATAATATTTTGTTTCATGTCCGCCATCCAATTGAAATTCGGTGCCAACACCACCTTGTCTGCGTATGCGTCCCGTATTATCGGGTGTATACTCAACCTGTGTAAAGGGATATTTATTGGCATCGGGTACAAATGATTGTTCTTCGCTCAGGTTAAGATTTGCTGTTGAATAATAATTTGAAGCACCGGTAGTAGTACTTAGTGGTTTTGCATCAATGTCGCACGTGCCACTTGCATCAATATCAAAATCGGTTCGGTCATACGGATTTCCGCTAAAATCGCTTTTATTAAAAAAGTGATAGTAATGCAAACTTCCTTTTGTTCCGGTTCCTTTATAGGCAGGTGTTGGTAATATAGTAACCGCAGGTCGCCCCTGATAATCGTAAACAGTTTCACCTATAACCGTATTTTCATCGGTATTGATGCGGGTAACGGTTTGGCGGTTGCGTAAGCTTCCGTCAAAATAACTTATTACTTCTTTCTTTTTTCCTTCCTCGGCAAAGGTGGTGGTCACCTGCCAGTTTTTATTGCTCTCGTGCACAAAGGCAGCCACGTTGTCAATTTGTTTTTTCCATGTAACAGTTGAAACAGGTGTTAAGGGTGGTGTTCCTGCGTCAGGCGTACCATTGTTCCAAACCGAAAATATATATTGCCCCGGGTTGGCTTTATCGCGTGCAACCGCTCTTAATCGAAACAAAACCCAACCCCTGTCAAACAATAAAGGTATTCGGTAACTAAGGGTCGTGGTGCTAATGCGTGTACCATTATTTTTAAAATCATAAGAAAGTAGGGTGGGTAATATGGCTGCACCGGCCAAAGTACTGGCGTAATCGTTTACAAAAGTCCATTCCA
>JAYUZA010000153.1:0-2606 GCA_043752145.1 Flavobacteriales bacterium | reverse complement strand
TTCGGGACATGGGCCATTTTTGAATATATTGTGAAACCTGAATATTATTCGTTCTTACCAGCCTTAATTTTGAGTATTTTAGGCCTGTTAATCGGAAGTTTAATTTTTAAAGAAAAATAATTTTATGGAATCACTTGACAGTAATTCGATGTCTGGAGAAAGAGGACATCTTTTATCTATTAAAGAGCGTTGGAGAATGTTAGCTATTGGCGTTTCACTATCTTTAGTGGGCCAGATAATTGGAGTCGTTCAATCCTTTAAAATATCGGCCTTGATCGAAAGAATAGAAGGTGGTGATGCCGGGGCTGCATACGAACTTATTCAATCCCAAAAGGCCGACCCTTTAGTGTTGTTTGCCGGTTTAATTGGAATTGTTGCTGTGGTATTTGTATGTATGTGGTTTTACCGTGCCGGTCAAAATGTACATTTTGCAGGAGTAAAATATTTAAGTTATACACCAGGTTGGTATGTTGGTTGGTTTTTTATTCCATTAGTTCAGGTTGTGATGCCATTCATAACAACGATCGAGTTGTGGAGAGCAACTTCATCGATTGATGAAAGGGATGACACTGCCGCTTGGAAAACAGCAAAAGTATCACCCTTGGTGATCTTATGGTATGTTTCTTTCATTTTGATGCTTCTAATTATGATGTTTATGATGTTTTCAAATCTTGAAAATATGCGGAATATGGCTTTTGATCCCAACGCGTCTGTAGAATATTTTAAGAATATGAATAATGCAATTTATTTTCAAGTTCCCCTGCAAACCATTTCGGGAATTTGTTTAATTCTATTCTCAAAGAAAATAACCGATATGCAAACAAATTATATTAACGGATAAAATGCAGTATTACAAAAATATACTCGAAACAATTGGCAATACACCCTTGGTTAAATTAAACAATATTGTAAAGGATATTGACGCGCTTGTATTGGCAAAAATTGAAACCGGTAATCCCGGTAACAGTATTAAAGACCGTATGGCTTTGAAAATGGTAGAAGATGCCGAGAAAGCAGGATTTTTAAAACCGGGTTATACCATCATTGAAGGTACAAGTGGAAACACGGGAATGGGTTTAGCCATTGCCGCTATCATCAAAGGATACAAATGTATATTTACCACTACCGATAAACAATCAAAAGAAAAAGTGGATGTACTTCGTGCTTTTGGTGCCGATGTTATTGTTTGTCCAACCGATGTTGATCCCGAAGATCCGCGTTCTTACTATTCGGTTTCATCGCGTCTTGTAAAAGAAGTTCCCAATTCATGGAAAGCCAATCAATACGATAATCCTTCGAATGCGCAGGCGCATTACGAACAAACAGGTCCCGAAATATGGAAACAAACCGAAGGAAAGATCACCCATTTGGTTGTTGGTGTAGGAACAGGCGGAACCATTTGCGGAACCGGAAAATATTTGAAGGAAAAAAATCCGAACATTAAAATATATGGGATCGATACCTATGGTTCGGTATTTAAAAAGTACAAAGAGACCGGAATTTTTGATAAGAACGAAATTTACCCGTATGTAACCGAAGGTATTGGTGAAGATTTTCTTCCCGCAAATGTTGACTTCAACGTTATCGACCATTTTGAAAAAGTAACGGATAAGGATGCTGCTGTTTATACCCGTGAAATTGTAAAACAGGAGGGCATCTTTGTGGGTAATAGTGCCGGTTCGGCCATTGGTGGATTATTGCAAATGAAAGACAAGTTTAAAAAAGGCGATGTAGTAGTGGTTATTTTTCATGATCACGGTTCACGCTACCTGGCTAAAATGTTTAACGATGACTGGATGCGCGAAAAAGGATATCTTGACAAATCAGGACTAACGGCCAAGGAACTTGTGAAGAATTCAAAAATTGCAGAATTAATTACGGTTGAATCATCCAAAACAATTAACGATGCCATTAAATTAATGGGTTCAAAGGATATTTCTCAAATTCCCGTTACGCAGGATAAACGTATAGTTGGATCCATAAGCGAGGCGCATTTGTTCAGTAAGGTCACTAAGAATCCTGATATACGAAACCAGCCGCTTGAATCTATCATGCAACCTGCTTTTCCTTTTGCCGATATCACAACTCCGGTTGAATCGCTGTCGCAAATGTTGACAAATGAAAATCCGGCTGTACTGGTAAAGGATTTTAAGACCGATCAAACATATATCATTACGCGATTCGATATTATTAATGCTTTGGCATAACGATGATAAAAAGATGGCTTCATAACGGAATTTATCCTGGGAATTCGGAGTCGCTAAACCGTAAAATACGTATAAGCAATCTTGTTGGTGGCATTACCATCATGGTTTTGTCGGGTTATTTACCGCTTTTTTTCCTCAGCGAAAATTTATTTGACCTTTGTGTCAATTTTATTTTCTTGTTTTCTGCAATAGCCAACTACTTTCTGCTTAAAAACCGAAAGTACGTTTTTGCTTTTATTTATTTCACCTCCGTTGGTTATCTTTTTATGATCTGGGGTGGAGTTTTTTATGGTTTGCAGGGCCATATGCATTATTTCCTTATTATCATGTTTATGATCACGACCGTGCTCATTGACAATAAAAAATTACTTTATGCTTTCATGGTATTGGCTCTGGTTT
>JAYUZA010000152.1:0-6797 GCA_043752145.1 Flavobacteriales bacterium | reverse complement strand
TAAAAAAGCCCGCCCGTCAGCTGACGGGCGGGCTTTTTTATAATTAGTACTTAGTTAAAATTATTTTTTGATGCTTTTAACCCAAAGTGTCCAGTCCTTGTCAAATTTGTAGGAAACTCCGTCAGTACCCACCCAAGTCCACTCAGGAACTTCACGCCAAGCTAAACCGTTATCAGCCGACCACATTAATTTACCATCAGCGATCTTGATCATTTTTCCGCTTTTATCTTTCCACGTTCCACCATCAACTTTGCTCCATTGATTTCCATCGGGTGCCGACCAAATCGTTACATCCGCAAGGTTTAATTTATAAAAAAAATTGTCGGCACCTTTCCAGGTTCCTGTTGTTGATTTTGTCCATTCTGCAACAGACGAAACTACTTTGCCTTTTTGTGCAGAAGCAACTGTTGAAGTTGATACTACCGCGAAACAAGCTAAGCTTGCTAATAGAATTAATTTTCTCATAATTATTTGTTTTTGGTTGTTTTAATATTGTTTACTCAATTTACGTTGTTTTCACGTTTCAGGATTTCTGTTAGTGAAAGATAAATAATTTTTCAATCCCTTTCATGCAAGGGTCGTGCCAAACGGGTTTTTTAGTGTTTTCTGGCTATCAACCACTTAATGCGGGTTAAAAAACCTCTTAACCGGGCTTTATGGGGTTAACCCAATGTTTAGTGAGGCTTTACCTTTGCTTAGTATAAAATTAACCTGTTTTTCGGTTTTTTCTGGGGTTAATTTCTTTTGGCGCATGATATATATTTTCACGGGCACATATCTACGGGGCGTTATTGATTTTTTAAAAGGTTACAATAAGTTTCAACAACAAAATGTTAAGTCCAATGTTACCGTTTAATTGGATAATGATTTAGTAATTGTTGCGTAATTATGCCTTCATAAGAAGTTACTTAATTTGTAATGTGAAAAAAGGTAATATCATATTAGAGAAAAGTAAACATAACTTGCCCAAAGATGGGTTTGCCGGTAAAAATAATCTATTCGGAGTACTCCGGAAATTTTATTTTTCGTTGTTTATAATTCTTATCGTAAAACATACAGGTGCCATGTTCAGATTCCGGGGAGGAACTATTTGGTCATCTTAAGATATGAAGAGTAAAAAAAGGAGTGTTGAAGTCGTAATTATTTCGGATGTTCATCTTGGCACTTACGGATGCCATGCCAAAGAACTGTTGAAGTATCTTAAGAGTATTAAGCCGGGTAAAATTATTCTGAATGGCGACATAATTGACATTTGGCAGTTTAAAAAGTCGTATTGGCCAAAATCGCATATGCAGGTTATCAAACATCTCACAGGGCTCATGAGTAAAGGAGTACCTGTTTATTATATAACCGGAAATCATGATGAAATGTTACGAAAATTTGTCGGGTTTGGTTTCTCATCTTTTAAAATAGTAAATAAACTGGTATTGAATCTTGACGGAAAGAAAGCGTGGATCTTTCATGGAGATGTTTTTGATGTTACCATGAAACATTCGAAGTGGTTGGCAAAATTAGGTGGCAGAGGTTACGATCTGCTAATTCTGTTCAACCGGTTTATCAATATTATTTCTGAGAAAATGGGAAAAGGAAAAATTTCACTTTCCAAAAAAATAAAGGACAACGTTAAATCGGCTGTTAAGTACATAAATAATTTTGAACAAGTGGCAGCCGATCTGGCAATTGAAAAAGGATATGCTTTTGTAATTTGCGGTCATATACATCAACCGGTAATACAGGAAAGGCAAAACGAGAAGGGAAGTGTTATGTATATGAATTCGGGCGACTGGGTTGAAAATCTTACTTCGCTTGAGTACAATGAAGGTGCATGGACGATCTATAAGTTCCATGAAGATCTGCACGCTCCAAACATCAAAATAATGGAAAATAGCCTTGTTGAAATGAGTAATCATGAATTATTTGCAAAATTAGTAAAAGACTTTGAGATCGCCTCGTAAACCGGTAAACACAAAATGAAAATATTATACGCTATACAAGGCACAGGAAATGGCCATATCAGCCGAGCTATTGAAATAGCACCCATCCTAAAAAAGAAAGGTGATGTTGATATTTTAGTGAGTGGAATTCAATCGGATATTCAATTGCCGTTTAAAATTGATCATTCATTTTACGGATTGAGTTTCATTTTCGGAAAAAACGGAGGTGTGGATCTTTTAAATACTTACAGAAAGAGTAAATTAAAGGAACTATACAGAGAAATAAAAAATTTCCCCATTAAAAAATATGATCTTATTATAAGCGACTTTGAACCGGTTTCATGTTGGGCCTCGTATTTTGGCGGAAAACCGGCCATTGGCTTAAGCAATCAGGCGGCAGTTATGGCACCGGGCTCACCGCAACCCAATAAGATTGATCCCATCGGAAAAATGGTTTTAAAGCATTATGCGCCATGTGCTAAACAGTATGGGTTTCATTTTGCGCGCTACAATTCAAATATCTATACACCCATTATTCGCCAGGAGATACGAAATCTTAAAACAAGTGACAAAGGACATTATGTTGTATACCTGCCAAGTTACAGCGATGAAAAAATAGTAAAGCGGTTGAAACAATTTAAAGATATCGAATGGCAAATTTTTTCAAAACATTCAAAAAAAGCTTACAAGGAAAAAAATTGTCGCGTTTTCCCTATCAATAAAGACCATTTTATGGTAAGTTTTGCTTCGTGTGCCGGCATTTTATGCGGAGCAGGCTTTGCAACTCCTAGTGAAGCATTATACCTCGATAAAAAACTGATGGTGGTTCCCATGAAAAGTCAATATGAACAACAATGCAACGCGGTAGCGTTAAAAAAAATGGGTGTATCGGTAATTAAATCGCTTAAGAAAAAACATTTACCGAAAATTGAAAAATGGATATACAATTATAATAAAGCGTTTAATATCGACTATCCTGATGAAACTGAATTGATCATTGATAGAATAATTGATGAGAATGTAAAATAACACGTATAAGAATTTTCAGGGTGCAAAATTTTTCGAAAGTATTTAACAGGTCTGACTTCGGCAACGACTTTGTTTGGGGCGTTTCATCTTCGGCATGGCAAACCGAAGGAATGGTGAATGTTCATAACAAAGGTGTTTCCATTTGGGATGAATTTGCGATGAAAAGAAAGTCACTTTTTAAGGAAGCGTATCACGCTTCCGACTTTTATAATCGTTATAAGGAAGACCTGGATCTTATGCAAAAAATGGGTATCAGGCATTTTAGGTTCTCTATTGCGTGGACAAGAATTTTACCGGAGGGCGTAGGAGTTATCAATCAAAAGGGAATTGATTTTTACGATCAGTTAATTGATGAATGTTTGCTTCGGGGAATACAACCTTGGATAACACTTTATCATTGGGACCTGCCTCAAACATTGCATTTGAAAGGAGGCTGGCGAAATCGCGAAATAGTTGGATGGTTTACCGATTATGTGAAGATCGTAACAAAGTGTTTTGGTGATCGTGTAAAAAAATGGATGGTGCTTAATGAGCCCATGGTTTACACAGGTGCAGGTTATTTTCTTGGGGTACACGCTCCCGGTTCACGCAGTATGACAGCTTTTCTGAACGCGATTCACAACAGTGTATTGGTGCAAGGCTCGATCCCTGATGTGATCCGTAGTATTGTACCTGATGCCGAAGTAGGCACCACCTTTTCGTGTGCCCATCTTGAACCTGTAAACGAGCATCCCAAAAATAATAACGCTTTGAAGCGTGCCGATGTATTGTTAAATACACTTTTTGCTGAACCCCTTATGGGAAACGGGTATAATGTTCAGGATTTTGAATCACTCAAAAGGTTAAACGATCTTATTAAGGGCGATGATTTATCTTTAATGAAGGGAAGCTATGATTTTATAGGATTGCAAAATTATACCCGTGAAGTCATAAAGCATTCCTGGTACATCCCATATTTAAGAGCAAGAATTATTGGCGCGTCAAAACGAAAAGTCAATAGAACGGTTATGAATTGGGAAGTATATCCCCCATCAATTTATCATGTATTAAAGAAGTTTAGCAAATATCCATTCATAAAAAAAATTTATATCACCGAAAACGGAGGAGCGTTCCAGGATTTTTTGATCGAAGGCACTGTAATGGACCCGGAAAGAAAAAACTATTTGAAAGAATATATTTCACAGGTATTACGAGCTAAGAACGAAGGCGTGAATGTTGCAGGTTATTTTGTATGGTCATTTACCGATAATGTTGAATGGGCCGAAGGTTATCGTCCAAGATTTGGAATTGTATACGTAGATTTTAAAACGCAGCAGCGTTACGTTAAAGATTCGGGGAGATGGTATGCCGATTTTTTAAATGGAAAACAAGTTAATGTGAGTGTAAATGAAAACGAAACGGAGCTCACGGGTACTATGCGTTATAGAATTTCAGATTTCTAAAAGTAACGGAATAAATATTAACCGTGAATGGTTTCCCTTTTGCCGTACCCTTTCATTATTTCGGCCTCATAGTCAAGAAATTCTTTCCATCGTTTCTCCACATCCACACCTTGCGCATATTTGCGGGCAAAGCCAATGAACATGGTATAATGAGTTGCTTCACTTACCATTAGGTCGTGGTAGAATTTGCGAAGGTCCTCATCGTTAATTTCAAGGGATAGTACCCTAAATCGCTCACACGACCTTGCTTCTATCATGGCTGAGAACAATAGGCGGTCGACCATTACCACGTTTCTACGCGCGCCAAGGTCTACAAATTTTAAAAGATCGTTCACATAAGGGTCTTTTCTTTTTCGTCCCAAAACAAAACCACGTTCTTTTATTTTTTCGTGAACCATTTTAAAATGACTTAACTCTTCCATAGCAAGTTTGGTCATTTCTTCAACAAGATCGGTGTATTCGGGATATTGCAAAATAATGGTCATTGCGTTTGATGCTGCTTTTTGTTCGCAGTACGCATGATCGGTCAAAATTTCTTCGATGTTTTTTTCTACAATATTAACCCATCTCGGATCTGTAGCGAGTTTTAGGCCTAACATAGTTACAAAGTTTTAAAAAGATCTTCAAGACAATCTATGGAAGAATTTGACCAACCCATATTTTCAGGTGAAAAATAAAGTTCGCCACATTCGAAACAAACCGACATCCAGCCCACAGGTTTATCGTTTTTATCATAGTAAACAACTATATCGCGGTAAATAGGTAAACAATCATTTCGCTTTTCACCAAAAATGCTCATAGGTGACAAGCAATTATGAATCATTACTTCCTGTTCTGTTGTGATATTTTTTTTGGAATAATAGTTATGGTACGGGATTCCTTTATCATTTAAAAAACTCGCTCCGTTTGTACCATTTCCGTTGGTAGGCAGCATTACACTATACTTACTTTCATTAGAGGTTGTGTCAAGAATTTTTTTGTCAATTGATAATAATGCAGCATGATCATAGTCAAAATTCGGGAAATCAATTCTACGTAACTCAAAATAGTAATAAATACCTAAACTTATTAATAAAGTTAAAGATATAAGAATTAATTTTTTGCGCATCTATTCAGAAATTTATTTTATGTCAATGTCATTAGCTAATTTCCGAATTTGCTAATTAGCTAATTACTTTAGCATTCTTAACTTTCTCCTTCAATAAAGCAATTTCAAGCACCTCTTTCATCTCACTTACATAATGGAATTTTAATCCTTTTACATAACGATCGTTAATTTCTTCTATTTGCGGTTTATTCTCGATACACAAAATAATTTCCTTAATGTTTGCACGTTTTGCGGCAAGAATTTTTTCTTTTATTCCTCCAACCGGTAATACTTTTCCACGTAAGGTAATTTCTCCGGTCATGGCTAAACTCTTACGAACCTTGCGCTGACTATAAGCACTTGCTAACGCTGTAAGCATGGTAATACCCGCACTCGGCCCGTCTTTAGGCGTTGCGCCTTCGGGAATATGAATGTGTACATTCCACTTGTCAAAAATCTCTTCGTTAATATCCAGTTCTTTCGCATGTGCGCGCAAAAATTCGTGGGCAATAACTGCCGACTCCTTCATAACGGCTCCAAGGTTGCCTGTTAAGGTAAGTTTTCCTTTTCCTCTTGATAAACTGGTTTCAATAAATAAAATTTCACCACCTACCGAGGTCCATGCCAAACCGGTTACAACACCGGCATAATCGTTGTTCTCGTATTTTTCTTTTGAACGTGACGGACCAAGAATGGTCGCAAACTGATCATCTTTAAATTTACTGCCGGGTTTTTTGCCAAAAGCAATTTCAACCGCCTTGCTTCGAATTAATTTTGTTACCACTTTTTCCAAACCACGCACACCCGATTCATTGGTGTATTCGGTAGTAAGTCTTTCCAGCTGTTTATCGGTCAATTCAAAATGCTTGGTCGTTAAACCATGTTCTTTTAATTGTTTTGGAATTAAATGGCGTTTGGCAATTTCTACTTTTTCTTCAACGGTATACCCCTTCACTTCAATTATTTCCATCCTGTCGCGCAGGGCAGCTTGTACGGTCGATAAACTATTGGCTGTTGCGATAAACAACGATTTACTCAAGTCGTAATCGATCTCAACATAGTTATCATTAAACGCAGCGTTTTGTTCGGGATCCAATACTTCCAATAAAGCTGATGAAGGATCGCCATGCGGCCCCGTTCCCAGTTTATCAATTTCATCCAATACAAAAACAGGGTTGGATGTTCCTGCTTTTTTAATATTTGAAATAACACGGCCGGGCATTGCACCAATATACGTTCTGCGGTGACCACGAATCTCTGCTTCATCATGCAAACCACCCAGGGACATGCGTACATATTTTCGTC
>JAYUZA010000151.1:0-2612 GCA_043752145.1 Flavobacteriales bacterium | reverse complement strand
GCCCATTTGATAAGTTCTTGGTCGGGTTTAAATTCAGGAGATAAAAAATCTTTCATTGAATATTTATCGGTTGCACCTGTTTTATCCCATTTTGTTTTTTGCACCATGAAGATATCAAGGAACATTTCAAGATTGCTCCGGTTAAATCCGTTGGTGGTGAATGTGAATTTATAGGGGTCTAAAGAGTCTTTTTGAATATCCTTAAAAATAGGTAAGTAGGTGGGTTTATAAGAAGGATTATTAACTAACGGACAAACTAAGATCTTAATGGAGAAAATGGCGTCATCAATAGTGAAGGGAGAACCATCGTCCCATTTAATATCGTTCCTTATTTCAAAATACATTTTATTTCCGCCAGCACTTATCTCAGGTAATTTTGTGAGCAATGCCGGTACGGTTGAATTATTGCGAATATCTTTTTTGATGAGCGAGCGATGTATGAGATCAAAAAGGTTTGCACGTATCGCGTCAACATCGTTGGTTGGATGAAGGCCTTTTGTTTTAAATGGAAGATGAACAATGAGGGTATTATCACCCAAATTTCTTTTTTTGTTGTAGCATCCAAAAAGCAGGATTAAGACGATCGATATTTTTAGATAATTAAGGATAAACAGGTTTTATACGAAAGTAAGAAATACTCATGATTTGAAAAGTATAATCGCTAATACGAATTGAATGCGTGTTTTAGAGGGATATTAAAGGATATTACATTGGTTTTATTGCTGATTATGTGCCTTGAGTGGACTTAAGGCAAAAAAACATTTTGTCATATACCCGTATTTACTAATTTTGCGCCAAGCTAATTTTGGAGAGGTGGGTGAGTGGCTTAAACCAACAGTTTGCTAAACTGTCGTACGGGAAACTGTACCGGGGGTTCGAATCCCCCCCTCTCCGCCAAAACACTAACACACAAGGGAGGCCATATGTTTGATTTTGAGAAACTTGAAGTTTACCAAATTTGCAAGCAGCAAAACGTTGAAGTTTTGCGATATGTAAATTCTAACACCAGTATAGACCCATATTTACTGGAGACCTGGAAAATAACCAGCATTAACATCGTTAGAAATATGGTGGAAGGTGTAAGTCGGATCCCAAAACCTGATAAGAAGGAGTTTATAACCTCTTCCAGAGGCTATGTGTTTGAATGTGTTGCCTTAATTAATTTGGTTGTTGAATTGTATCCTCAGGAAAAAGAGAAGATGGATGAGTTTTACAATCGTTATGAGTCGCTGTCAAAAATGTTGTTAGGCATGATACGTTCGTTTGATATAAATCATTAGTTTTGCCACCCGTTATTGAAAAAGGCAAAAGCTATTAGACATAAGGCAGTAATATCGTCACTAAGTTCTTTAAAGTAAAAAAAATAATTTGTTCGGGGTGTAGCGTAGCCCGGTATCGCGCCTCGTTTGGGACGAGGAGGTCGTCAGTTCGAATCTGGCCACCCCGACAAAAGTATTAAACCCCGACTCGCAGAGTTGGGGTTTTTTATTGGTATAAATTGAAGCCAAGCTTGCTTGAGCTTCAATTTATACCAATAAAAAACCATCACGCGGTAGCGTGATGAGTTTAATACTTTTAGTTCTCACCAATTTCCAGATCAGCGCAGCTAATCTGTGAGAAGTAATTCGTAAATATTAATTAAGAGGATTGGACGTGATTCCCATATTGTGCACTATGGGTGTGCAAGCTCTTGAGTGGTTAGATAAATATTATTTAATGGTTTTTACAACAGTAACCTTTTGGTCGTTGCCCGAATTAATGCAAACTGTATAAACACCTTTAGAAAGACCGGACATTTCTATTGCGATAGTATTATTGCCTTTATTAACGTTATGCTGTTGGGTTGAAATAACCTGACCGGTTAAACTCAATATTGTTACGTGTATTGGTGTCGGCTTGTTTGAGGATATGCAAATACTCAGAAGATCGTCATGCCAATTTGCAAGGGCAACAAACGGAGTCTCATTTTTGTATTCCAGTGCTTCGGGTCCAAAAATTTCGGTTGTGCCGTTGTAATCCAATTGCAATAGTCTGTAATAATTCATACCCTGAAAAGGAAAATCGTCAACAAAGGAATATTCATGTGTTACATTGGATGTTCCTGCTCCCGAAATGGTAGCTATTGGAGAAAAGGAAATTCCATCATTTGAATGTTCAACAATAAAATAAGCGTTGTTGATCTCAGACTGGGTTGTCCATGATAAAACAATTGATTTTCCCTGTTCTTTGGCGTTAAACCGTGTAAGTTCTACCGGCAACGTTGAAGTATAACAAATTGTAATTCGAATATGATCAACAGATGAAACAATATTACCTGCGCAGGTATAATCAATAGCTGCTAATACAACACCAAAATTAGAAGCATTAATATCAGCAGCAGTCCATGTTGTCCCCCATAAATTGCTACATCCTCCATAAGTAATATATGTATCGGACGAAGGCCATGCTGCTGCTGATGCATAGTTAGAACCGACTTCAATTCCTGCTTTTAATAATTCAATTTCATTGTCTTGAACAAATGATCCAGCATCGCTTCGCTTTTCAATTTCAACCGTAATTCCATTAATTATTGATCCCGGAGGAATCGTAAAACCAAAGTTTGTGGCCCTTAA
>JAYUZA010000150.1:0-6822 GCA_043752145.1 Flavobacteriales bacterium | reverse complement strand
GAACTCCTGCATTTCTTATTTGGTATAGCCAGTGCCGATGGTGAAATTAATCCCAACGAACTGCAGGAATTAGAGCGTGTGGCTGCGTATATTGGTATTACGGGTCCTGACTACGAGGCTATTAAAGCAATGTTTTATAAGCGCAGCGAACCCAGCAATGCCTATAAAATTTTGGAGATCGATATTAATGCAAGCGATGAAGATGTAAAAAAAGCTTATCGAAAGATGGCAGTAAAATTTCATCCTGACAAAGTTTCACACCTTGGTGAAGAATACCAAACAGCTGCAAAAGAAAAGTTTCAAAAGGTACAGCAGGCTTATGAAGACATTAAGAAAAAACGTGGAATAGCATAGGGAGGGTGTCTGTTGTAGTGCCGGTTGTTCGGGAATCCTGATGAAATGAAAAAAGGAAACCTAAAACAATTTAATAGGTGAAAAAAACTCAGTTCCCTCAGCTTTTTTATCCTCCACCTCGTTTTGTGTGCCATTATTGCTACACGAAACAAGTGCACAAGTGACAAAAAGTAATATGGCCAGTTTTTTGAACATCATAATTTATGGAACAAACGTATGAAATTAATTCATTGTTTTAAACACCCGCCTGCTTTATTTTGAAAAATACTCTGCCCAAAAAATTAAAGTATAAGCGCTCAGCCGGCTTAACCGAAGCCCTGCTCTACCCTTTATTGCTTTCATTAATAATGTGGATCGTTTACAAAATGGATGTCCTTTACAAGCTTAACTTATATGAGTACGCGGTATTTCCGCGAACCACACATGGGCTGTTAGGAATCATTACCACACCTTTAATACACGATACCAGCGGCTACAACCATATTTTTGAAAATACCATTGCTCTTTTGTTCTTTGGCACCTTTCTTTACTATTTCTATCACCGAATTGCCACACGTATCATCCTGTTTTCATGGATACTTACCCAATTCATGGTTTGGTTAATGGCCAAACCGGTTTATCATGTGGGCATGAGCGGTGTAATTTACAGTCTAGCCTTTTTTCTTATTACGGGAAGCATTATCCGCAAGAACAAACAACTGACAGGGGTATTGTTTTTAATCATTTTTTTATACGGCAGTATTTTTTGGGGCTTGTTTCCGCTAATGCCGGGCATATCCTGGGAATCGCATTTAATGGGTGCCGTAACGGGCATAATTTTAGGTTTGCTTTATCGAAAAGCTGAAGCTGAAAACGTTGTTATGGTTCCTCCTATTGTAGACGATCCTGCCGATGATGACCCACAGGCATGGTGGAAAACCGGGGTAATACCTGAAAAACCACCTGTTGACCCTACAGGTAGCGAACCAACAATTCATTATCATTACACTCCCAAACAAGAAGAGAATAAAAATGATGGAAAATAGCAAATACCCTTTTATAGAATATTATAAGGAATCTTATTCCGAAGAAGAAACGTTGGAACGCAGCAAAACATTTTATTCAACTATGAATTCAAGACGAACCGTGCGCGAATTTTCCACTAAGCCAATACCACAAGAGGTCATTGAAAATATTTTAAGAACGGCCGGCACTGCTCCCTCGGGAGCACATATGCAACCATGGACCTTTGTTGCCGTGAGTGATAAGAAGATCAAACATAAAATAAGAGAGGCAGCTGAAAAGGAAGAGTACAAGAGTTACAATGAACGCATGACCCATGAATGGTTAAACGACCTGCGACCGCTGGGAACCGATTGGGTTAAGCCTTTTCTTGAAGACGCCCCATGGCTTATAATTGTGTTTAAACACAGCTATAGGTTAAAGGATGGACAAAAATTCAATAACTATTATGTAAGCGAATCAGTTGGGCTTGCCTGCGGGTTTCTATTGGCGGCAGTGCACAATGCTGGGCTAGTTGCACTCACGCATACACCCAGTCCAATGAACTTTTTAAGCGAGATCCTTAAACGACCTGAAAATGAGAAGCCGTATCTGCTAATTCCGGTAGGATATCCGCCAAATCCGGCCCTTATTCCTGATCTGACACGAAAACCCCTATCTGAAATAGCTGTATTTGTTTGAGCAGCAAGCAGCTAAAAAAAAATTTTGCATAGTATTTCGATTTGTCTTTTATTTGCACCCTGATTGAAAAAATAATAATTAACGAATAACAAAAGGAGCAAATTATGTCTGATATCAAATCTAAAGTAATCGCAATCATCGTTGACAAATTAGGTGTTGACGAGAAAGAAGTTACAGAAGGCGCAAGCTTTACAAACGACCTGGGAGCTGACTCCTTAGACACAGTTGAGTTAATCATGGAATTTGAGAAAGAATTTAATATCGCTATTCCTGACGACCAAGCTGAAAAAATTGCAACTGTAGGTGATGCAATTTCTTATATTCAAAGCAACGTTAAGTAATCTATAAATCTTACCAGTATGCAACTAAAACGGGTAGTAGTAACCGGTTTGGGTGCGCTTACTCCGCTTGGCAATGATTTGCAAGCGTATTGGAACGCATTACTGAATGGAGTTAGCGGAGCTGCTCCTATAACGCTATTTGATGCAGCCAAGTTCAAAACACGTTTTGCCTGCGAAGTAAAAGGATTCAATCCCGAAGCTTTAATGGAACGTAAAGAGGCCCGCAAGCTCGACCGTTTTGCACAGTTTGCCATGCATACAACCCACGAAGCTATTTTGGATTCAGGTTTAATTACCGATAAACTGGATTACGACCGTGTAGGTGTTATTTGGGGTTCGGGTATTGGTGGCTTAGGTACTTTTCAGGAAGAGTGTAAAGGATTTTATGCCGGTGACGGAACACCCCGTTTCAATCCGTTTTTTATTCCAAAAATGATCTCTGATATTGCCTCTGGACATATTTCTATTAAACATGGTTTTCGCGGTCCCAATTTTACTACGGTTTCGGCCTGTGCTTCTTCAACCAACGCGTTGATCGATGCATTTAATTATATACGTTTAGGAAAAGCTGATGCTATTATCAGCGGTGGATCTGAAGCAACGGTTTATGAAACCGGTGTTGGCGGATTCAATGCGCTTCAGGCTTTATCAACCCGTAATGATGATCCTATTACAGCGTCACGTCCGTTTGACAAAGAACGTGATGGATTTGTTTTAGGTGAAGGTTCAGGTGCGTTAGTACTTGAGGAGTTAGAACATGCTTTAGCACGCGGTGCAAAAATTTATGCCGAAGTTGTGGGTGGCGGTGCTTCTGCTGATGCTTATCATATGACGGCTCCTCATCCCGAAGGTTTGGGTGCAAAAAATGTAATGAAAGCTGCTTTGTTGGACGCGAATATGCAACCCAATGAAATTGATTATATAAATGTTCATGGCACATCAACTCCTTTGGGAGATGTTGCCGAATTAAAAGCCATCATTCACGGTTTTGGTGAACACGCTTATAAAATGAATATCAGTTCAACTAAATCAATGACCGGTCACTTATTAGGTGCTGCCGGAGCCATTGAAGCCATTGCCTGCATCATGGCAGTTAAACACGATATTATTCCGCCAACCATCAATCACTTTAACGTTGACCCGGAAATTGATCCGAAATTAAATTTGACTTTCAATAAACCGCAAAAAAGAATTGTAAATGCTGCGTTAAGCAATACGTTTGGATTTGGCGGGCACAATGCTTCAGTTATTGTGAAAAAATACAACAAATAAATTTTCGCACTTTGTTTCGCTTTTTTAAAAGATCGGCTAAAAAGGACAAAGAATTACAAACTTATATTTTACGCACATTTGGCATTCGCCCAAAAAGCATGTTGCTGTATAAGCAGGCGTTTATTCATAAATCGTTTATTCGCGAAGAAAAAAATGCCCATTTTTTAAGTAACGAACGATTGGAATTTTTAGGTGATGCTGTTTTAGACAACGTGGTTGCCGAATTTTTGTTTAATGAATTTCCTAATAAAGATGAGGGTTATTTAACCCAATTAAAATCACGCATGGTGAATGGTACTCACCTCAATGATCTGGGAACAAAACTAGGATTTGAGAAATTTACCAAGTTTCAGCAATTTGGCACATCAACGCCTAAAGCACTTTATGGAGATGTAATGGAAGCTTTAATAGGGGCTATGTATATTGATCAGGGATTTGTAAAAACCCGCAAAATAATTTTAGAAAAAATATTCGAGCCAAACATTAACCTTAAAAAATTGGCCGCCAACGATGATGATTATAAAAGCCAGCTCATTATTTGGGGCCAGCGTAAAAGAAAGCAATTGAGTTTCACATTGGTAAAAGAAAAATCGAGCAGCAAAGGCAAAATATTTGAGATCGCTGTAATGGTTGAAGGTGAAGAAATTTCAAGGGCCGAAGCCGACAATAAGCGCGAAGCCGAAAAATTAGCCTCGGCAAAAGCTTTAAAAAAATTGAATTCTCCTCATTATAAAAGTAAAGGAGCGTAAAAATTAATTACCTTAAGGTGCTTAAATCCATTGGAAAAAACGAGTAAAAATATTTTAGAGGTTAAAAACCTTGTTACTGAATTTGCGACCGAAGATGGGGTTGCAAAAGCGGTAGACAATATTTCTTTTTCCTTAAAACCCGGGCAAACGTTGGGAATTGTTGGTGAGTCGGGTTCCGGTAAATCAGTTACGTCACTTTCCATCATGCGTTTGATCCAAACACCTCCGGGAAAAATTTCGGCCGGTGAAATCCTCTTTCGTACAAACGACAGTACAGTAAATCTGTTAGACCTTGCTGAAGATAAAATGCGCAATATTCGTGGCAATGATATTGCCATGATATTTCAAGAACCAATGACTTCGCTTAATCCGGTTTATACCTGTGGTGAGCAGGTAACCGAAGCCATACTTCAGCATTACGATTATTCGGATCCTGAAAAAGTGAGCAAAGCTAAAAAAGTTGGTAAAATAATTTTGATCAGTGCATTTGCTCTTGGTGCTATAAGCGCTTTTTTAACTCCTTTACGATTGGAATATCAGATCACACAATCTGTTATCTTTTTATTACTTTCTTTCTTCAGCTGGAAAAAGATCAACACCACATATGAGCCGAAAAAAAATAAGCTTGAGGTTTCCTATTTAAAGCATCTTACGCAGGCTTATTTACGAAGGACTTTGTTTTTTGTGTTTTGTATTGGAGGATTTGTGGCTTTTTTTATCCCCATAACTTTTGGATTACGCATTTTAAGTGCTTTTGTCTTGTTCACCCTGACGTTCTTAGTTCAAAAATATTTTAAAACTACACGCGAAAAGTTGGCAAAAGAAATAGCCATTAAACTTTTTACTCAAACCGAATTACCCGATCCGGAACGAATGTTCAGAAGCTATCCGCACCAGTTATCAGGCGGACAAAAGCAACGTGTTATGATAGCTATGGCCATGAGTTGTGATCCTAAAATACTTATTGCTGATGAGCCTACTACCGCCCTGGACGTTACCATTCAAAAAACGATTCTTGAGCTGATGAAAAATCTGCAAAAGAAACACAACATGGGTATTATTTTTATTACGCATGATCTGGGTGTTGTTGCCGAGCTGGCCGATAACGTAATGGTTATGTACAAAGGCAAAATTGTGGAGGAAGGAACCGTGCATGATATTTTCAAAAATCCAAAACATCCTTACACAAAAGGTTTGCTTGCCTGCCGTCCGCGGTTGGATGTGCGGTTACATAAATTACCTGTCGTTAGCGATTTTATGAATACCGATGCGCTTGACAACATAACCGAGTCGGGATACAATGTTACCGAGTTAATTGAAAAATACAAGGTCACTTCAGCCGAACGTGATGCCCAATTAAGTAAATTGTACAGCAAAGAGCCTATTTTACAAATACGGAATTTAAGCAAATGGTTCCCGAAAGGAAAAAATATTTTGGGTAAAACCGCTTCATATACAAAAGCCGTTGATGATGTTTCGTTTGATGTTTACGAAGGCGAAACGGTTGGATTGGTAGGAGAATCGGGCTGTGGTAAAACTACACTTGGAAGAGCTTTAATTCGTTTGGTTGAGCCAACCGATGGACAGGTATTGTACCAGGGACAAAATTTAAATAAAGCATCATCATCGCAAATGCGCGAAATGCGCAAGGATCTGCAAATTATTTTCCAGGATCCATACTCGTCATTGAATCCCCGCATGAGTATTGGCGAAGCCATAATGGAACCTATGCGTGTTCACGGCATTTTAAAAAATGATACCGCACGTAAAAATCGTGTGGTTGAAATTTTGGAACGTGTAAACATGAAACCTGCCCATTTTGGAAGATACCCGCATGAATTTTCGGGTGGTCAGCGCCAGCGTATTTGTATTGCACGCAGTATTGCTTTACAACCAAAATTCATTATTTGCGATGAAAGCGTAAGCGCACTTGATGTGAGCGTACAGGCACAGGTGTTGAATTTATTGAATGAATTAAAACGCGACTTTAACTTTACGTATATTTTTATTTCACATGATCTTAGTGTCGTAAAATTCATGAGTGACCGAATGTTGGTGATGAGTGCCGGAAAAATAGTTGAGATGGACATTGCCGAAAAAATTTACAGTAACCCCGAAAAGGAATATACCAAGAAATTGATCGAAGCTATTCCAAAAGGGTTATGACGTTTTTTACGCTTCTAAACGCGAAGTCTATTTGTTTGTGATTCGAATATCTTTCAAAAAAATCTGGGATTTTCCCTTTAAAAACACCCTGAACTCAAAATCATTTCGTAACGAATCAATATCCATGTCGAATTTCGATCTCTCTTTAAAATTATAGTTTCCACTAAGGGCAAAAGAAGTTTTTCCATAAATTTTTCCTGCCGAAGTAATAACATCAATAAAAATACTGTCGTTACTATGCATTTTGTTTAAAGCAC
>JAYUZA010000149.1:0-6851 GCA_043752145.1 Flavobacteriales bacterium | reverse complement strand
AACGATATTGTTGTTACACCAACCGCTCAGGCGAATGCATTCTATATCGAGAAAGAAGGTAACTAAATACTCAAGGTTTAAAGTTTAAGGATGAAGGTGATTTTACGAAAAATTGAGGTCGTGCAACTTTTACCAACTATTTATGACTTGCGCTTTTCTACTTTAAACGTTGTACCTTAAACCACTTTTAACATTAAACCTTGAACTTTAAAACAACTTTATATGCATTGTAGATTATTTTTTTATGCCTTATACCTTATGGCTTTTGCCTTTTTTTCATGCGCCCACAAAGCCGAGCATGCCGATCTTGTAATACATAACGCTATAGTATATACGTTGGACGAGGCGGGCACCGTTACCGAGGCCATAGCGATCAAGGATGGCAAAATAATTGAAACGGGAAAGGAACGTCATATCATGAATAAATATTCGGCAGATGAGTATTTGGATGCCAAAGGCCGTGCTGTTTATCCCGGATTTTTTGACGCCCATTGCCATATTTTAAACTATGGGAAAACATTTTTGGAAGTGGATCTCAAAAATTGTAAGTCGTGGGAAGAAACAGTTAATAAAGTAATTGCTTTTGCAAAAACAAACAAAGGTGAATGGATCAAAGGAAGAGGATGGGACCAGAATGAATGGGCCGTTAAAGATTTTCCTACCAATGAATTACTCAATAAAGCTTTCCCTGATATTCCTGTTTATTTAACGCGGGTTGACGGACATGCGGCCATTGCTAATAATTATGCTCTGGATCTTGCAGGTATTACTGATCTTACTTCTGTTAATGGCGGAACAATTGTTCGCATGGACATGAAAGCTACAGGGGTTTTGATCGACAACGCAATGGATATTATTACAGCTAAGGTCCCTGCTTTAACGGTCAAAGAAATGCGAAAGGCGCTTGCTCAGGTAGGATCGAACACTACTTCGTATGGCCTTACCACGTTATGTGATGCCGGAAGCAAAATAGAAATATTCAAGGTCATTGAACAAATGCAAAAGGAGAACATGTTCATGTCACGTGTATATGGTATGCTTGAACCCGATAAAGCCGATTTTGATTTTGCTAAAAAGAACGGTAAATACAACAAGAACGATCTTATGATCATTCGTTCATTTAAAATCGTATCGGATGGAGCTCTGGGCTCACGTGGAGCTTGTTTAAAATCGCATTACAGTGACGAGTCAGCAACCATTGGCAAATTATTGTTCGATCCAAAGGCAATTGATTCTCTTATAGCCATGATGTACGATGTGGACTACCAGGTAAACACCCACTGTATTGGCGACTCTGCAAACGCGGTTTTATTGCGCTTGTATGCGAAGTATCTTGAAAAAACGAATGATAAACGCTGGCGCATTGAACACGCTCAAATAATGGATCTAAAGGATATTGATAAGTTTGGCAAGTATTCTATCATTCCTTCTGTTCAACCCACGCACGCAGTGTCCGACATGCCTTGGGCGCAAAACAGGGTGGGCGATAACCGCATTAAAGGTGCATACGCATATCAAACCTTGCTTAAACAGAATGGGATTCTTGCTTTGGGTACCGATTTCCCTGTAGAGGAAATAAATCCGTTTAAAACATTTTACGCGGCTGTTACACGTAAGTATTACGATGGAAAATCAATTCCAGGTTTTGAAAGTGAAACATTAACGCGAATGCAGGCTTTGTTGGGAATGACAAAATGGGCGGCTATGGCGGCTTTTATGGAAGAAAAGACAGGGAGCATTGAAACGGGCAAGTATGCCGATATAATTATTCTGGACCGTGATATTTTAAAGATAGATGAGGCCGATATCCTCAAAACGTTAGTGATACAAACGTTTATAAACGGTAAACGGGTGCATTCGTTAGAATGATCACCCGTTTCCGCAAACACCAAATAAAGCATGAAAGTTAAACGTGTGTGTGTAAGCTTTTTTTAAGGCATTAGCCAAGAGCCATAAGGCAATGGAAATACTCTAAACTTCTTTCGGTCTCTATAAATATCGTTTCAAATTCTTTTGCCTTTTGCCTATTGGCTTATGCCTTTAGAAAGAAGGACAACTAATTGTTCTGAATGTTCTTCTCTTAGGTTTACAGTTAAAGTTAATACCCATACTTAATTCGTGTGAACCACCTGAACTTGTTCCTAATTTTGATAATGTTAAGTCGTAGCTGTAACCTAATTTAAAGTGTGTTGTATTTATACCAATGGTAGCGATAAAAGCATCTTTATTACGATACCAAACACCACCTGTTAACCCGCTTTTTGAAACATACATACCAAGGTTTAATTGAGTAAATGTTCCTTGCTGACGGAATAAAATATTGGGCGATACTTTTGCATCGTTGGTTGTATACTTACTTTTTGAAATTGGAATAACCGCACCGGCATGACCTGTAAATTTCAATGGTAAAGGGCTTTTTCCTTTAATAACCGATTCATCAGGTTGTGTTAAATGGTGCGCGGCAAATCCGAAAAAGAACTGGTCGCTGTAACCTAAAATACCCGCGGCAAAATCAACACCACCAACGGTACCACCACGAGGAACATCATTTGTTTGATATACAAATCCTCTTCGCGGATCGATCATATCACCAAAGGTTAGTTTGTTCCAATCTAATGAACGTTGGAAATATCCTGCCTGCAAACCAAACCTAACCGAGAATTTACGGGTAACAGTTAAGTTATACGAATACATTGCATGGAATGAGGTTGTCTTCAATGTAGCTTCACCGGCTTCATCGTTGGTTACCAAAATTCCCAAACCACCGTAAATTGATTCGATGTTTTGATCGTATGACACTGCCTGGGTAACAAACGTACCTGACAATGACGGCCATTGGTTACGGTAATTCATGGCAATACGCGGACAACGTGCCGTACCTGCAAATGCAGGATTCAGGTACAAAGGAGCCGCATAAAATTGCGTGAATTCAGGATCCTGCGCTAACGCATCACTCGCGAACGTTGCAACCAATAGTGCTGATAAGTATATTTTTTTCATTTTCATATGCATGTTATTTTTTTAGCGGTCGTATGGAATATTCATGTTTTGTTTTTAATGGTCATGAATATTTAATAGCCACTCTTTTATTTATCGTCATCTAAGTACGTTTTTTGTTTTTTGCTCAACCCTTTTAAATTAATATGTGTTGTTATATAATGTCCTGATAGATTACCAAAAGCAGCATCAACTTTGTCGACCATATAACGGTATTGTAAATTAATTGCGCGGTGGCTGAAACCAAAATAGGTATTAAGTGCGCCTTTTGAAGAAACACCTAAGCCTGCAGCCCAATTTTTGTATTTAAATACGGTTCCACCGGTTACAACAGGTTCCATGTTGCGAATCTCAACAATTACCTGAGGGCTTACCGAAAATTCAGGGTATTTCTTCGAGATGAAATCGGTACCCGCAATTAAATTAATGGTAGCTGTGTTGGTAGCAAATTGTTCACGTGAACTTGTTTCGGTCGTGTATCTGAACTTAGGTTGTAATAAACCGTTGAACGCAACACCTAAATAATATTTTTTGTGGTGATACACTAAACCGGTACTAACGTTTACATGGTTGGCGTTTGCATAATCAGGTATGGTGAATTTACCAGTTAATTCCTGTGAAAAATACGATTTACTCGGCATAGCTATACTTGGCAAAGTACTATTATCATATGAGCCGCTAAACGAATATTGGTCAAATGTAACAGTCATTGAAGGAACAAGGAAATTAAAGCGATCAAGTTTTAAATTCAGGGCTGCCTGCAATCCGAAACCTGCATTTTGATATGTACTTGTAGTGGTATAATGACCATACATATTAATGGAAGCACGGTATTTACGTATTAAATAGCTGTATCCTGCCATCATATTTGATGAATATTCTCCGCTTGTTGTTTGTCTGTAATTACCGGTTAAATAACCATCGGTACGATAATGTTGTGTAATAAATGAGCCGTTGGTTTGGAATTCAGAATTAATACCCTGAAGTAAACTAACGTTCCTTAAGTTGCCGAAACGAATTCCGTTCTCTGTCTTAATGTCCTTCTTATTATTGTCAACAACTACTTCATTGCTACTTTTATTCAGGTCATCAGCTTTTTTATCATTAACGAACTTATCCGGATTAAACTCACTTGGTACTTCTTGTTCCTTACCATTGTTGGCAAGCGGTTCGCCAAGGGTCATATTGATGTTCTCAATACTTTCGGTATTCACAACCACAAGTTCGTTGTTTACAATAATTGGTTCAGGATTGAAGGAGTTAGGCGTTTCAATAACTGTAGCGTTATTGGTAGCTAAAGGATCGGGGGCAATAATAGATGTAGTATTCAATATCTCGGAATTAACCGGATTGCTGTTTACCAAATTGGTATTACCATTAATGGTCGTATTCGCGTTTTGGGTAACCAAACTTATATTAGCGTTATTGTTAATAATAGGCGCTACATACGTTGGAGGATTCGAAATAGTTACATTATTAATTGAAGGTGCGTGTGCTAAAACATTATTAACGTGTGTGTTATTCACGTTATTTGCGTGAGTATTAACGGGGTTAGGGTTTGTGTTAGGGTTAACCTGAACGATTGGGGTATTGCGAACAACGTTAGCATTGGCCGGGTTATTTACCCTGGCACTTGAATACGTAGCAGTGTTTGTGTTGGAGTTATAGTTTGTAGTTTTTGGTTTATTATTATTATTGGCAACAGTATTATTTTTAGTAGCGGTTTTATCAGTAGTAGTTGAATTATTATTGGTTGTTGGTCCGTTTGAATTAGTTGAAGCAAGGTATAAAGCCGAAAAACTGCCAATCAACAGAAGGGCAAACATGGCAAGGGCAAAACGTTTACGGTCGGCTTTAGTGTCAATTTCTTTTACAAGAAAGCTGGCGTTGAATACAGGAACAGCTTCTTCCACGAAAGAATCTTTCCATGCGTGTGCGTCTTCGTAATAGTCGGGGTTCTTTTTAAGAAACGACTCCAGTTGCTTCACTTCCGAAGGAGAAAGATTCCCCTCGTAGTAGTTAAACAACCATTGATCAATGTTTTTTGGATTTATTGTCATGATAAAACAGTAAGGTCTTTTAATTGATTTTTAATTTTAAGCCTCGCCCTGAAAAGGTAAACTTTTACCTGACTTTCTGTAAGATTAAGAATTCTCCCAATCTCCAAATAGTCGTATCCTTCAAGGTCGCGCAATAACAAAACCGATTTTTGAATAGGAGGAAGGGATTCAAGACAGGTGTTGATCAATTGTCTTGTTTCGTATCCGTCAGAATAACCATTTTTCGACTCAGGAACTTCTTCGTAAAAGTCAATTCTTGCACGTTTCTTCAGGAAATTAACAGACCATTGTGAGCTGTGGTGAATAACCATGATTTTGCGCACTCAAATTCTACTTTCGAACAGTTTTGCCAGAGTTTTTCAAATGAATCCTGAACAATATCTTTACTGTCGTCACTATCACCCAGGCACTTATACACGTAACGGTATAATCTTGCCGAGAATGCATGAACAGCGATATTGTATTCTTCTTTTTTCAAAACGCTTGTAATTTGGCTCTTATACCTGAAACAACCTCAACGGGTCAAAAGTTACAGGCAATAAAAATATTAACTAAAATCCTTGTTTTATAACCCCTAAAAATACAAATATTTTGCTCAGACTTAACATATTGGCACAAAAAAGTAACAATTTTACCAAATTTCTACACTTTTCCTTCATATATTTGGTCTAAAACCCGTTACGATGAACTTTGATGAACTAAAAAGACTGTTTGATCTACCTCCTTACCAGTTAAAAAACTCACCTCTTGACAAGTGCCTTTCAAGCAAAGTGAATGGTAAATGGGCGTCAATTTCGACCCAAACCCTCAATGAAAAAATTGAAAAAGCCAGTTTGGGATTGATAAAATTGGGCGTTAAGCCCGGTGATAATATTGCCATGATCACTTCGTCAAACCGACCCGAATGGACCATCATGGATATGGCTATTTTACAGGTTGGGGCCGTGAATGTACCGCTTTACCCAACCATTTCTTCTGTTGATTATCAGTACATTATGAATGACTCGACCGTTGTTTTGGCCATTGTTTCAGATAAAGCGCTGGCTCAAAAAGTTAACGAGGTTAAATTAAACATTCCATCGCTTAAAGATATTTACACGTTCAACCAGGTTGAAGCTTATAAAAACTGGGAAGAAATTTTAAACGCGGCCGATACTTCGCTAAAAACCGAATTGGAAAAACGCAAGGCCTCCATCAATGAAAACGACATGGCCACTATCATTTACACTTCGGGAACTACCGGTGTACCCAAAGGTGTAATGCTGTCGCACAAAAATATTTTAAGCAATGCTATTGCCTGTACCGAACGAATTCCGCATGGAAAAGATTATGTGGCGCTTAGTTTTTTACCGGTATGCCATATTTACGAACGTATGTTGCAATACCTGTATATCATGACCGGATTTTCGGTGTATTATGGTGAGTCACTTGATACCATTGGCGATAATATTCGCGAAGTAAAACCCGACATTTTTACAGCCGTACCGCGTTTATTGGAGAAAGTTTTTGATAAGATCCTTGCCAAAGGAAATGAATTGACCGGCATCAAAAGAAAATTATTTTTCTGGTCGTTGGCGCTTGCCGAACAATATGATCCGCATAAAAAAGGATTTTACCGTTTTAAACTGGCAATTGCCAGGAAGTTAGTTTTTAGCAAATGGAAAGCTGCTTTGGGCGGAAATATTAAAGCTATCGCTTCGGGAAGTGCCGCACTTCAACCGCGACTTGCACGAATTTTTTTAGGAGCCGGAATAAATGTTTGGGAAGGCTATGGTTTAACAGAAACTTCGCCCG
>JAYUZA010000148.1:0-2632 GCA_043752145.1 Flavobacteriales bacterium | reverse complement strand
ACAAAATTCCCGAGTGTGACCGAATTAAAACTTATTTCTCCTGTTACAGGATCAATTGTTGCAGGAACATTTGCAGGATTTATACTTGTGCCCGGTGTGGGAGAATTAAACGAGTATGAACCCACATAGGGAATAAAAGCGGGATTTGTAGGAGGATTAAAGGATGCCGCACTTAACGAAACGGTATCCAATGCAGGTGCGAATTCAAAAACAAGCGAATCTCCATCAGCATCATTGGCATTGTGATTTAATTTAAAATCGGTTCCGCTGCAAATTACATTGGATGGTGTTTCCAAAAAAGTTGGAGATGAATCAAAGCATGGGTTTGTATTAGTTGCCGAAAACGGGAACATTAGTGCCCGTAAAGTTAATCCGTATAAATTCGGTGTAACTAAATTATCAATGGTTGGGTTACGCGAAAAATTATGATACGTAAAAGCCCATCCGGTTGGAGGAGGAACACCTGTAATTGAAATAAGGCCTGATTGAAATTCGTATCGTTCAACTGCACCGTTACCCAACGTCCCGCACGTTATTTGCGCTGGTCCGCCTGCAACAGCGTTGCATGTTGGCGAAATATCGGTTTGACCAATAAAACTCATGGGGATCGATGTAAGGGTAGGATGGTCCCAAACGGTTAAGTTGATTCCGGCAGTTGTAAAACCGGGTCCGTTGCAATCGCGGTAAACAACAAGTGTAAAAATATATTGACCACCACCCTGACATTGCCACGTGATTTCCCCTCCCATCAGGTGCGATGCAACCACGGAACTATTTAGTCCTATTGCTAAAAATAGGGCTAGAAACCAGTTTTTTATCAATTTATCTCTCAAAATCCGACACTTATAACGCAATGCTTCGCATTTTGTTGTGATTTTAAGACGTTAAAATCTCAAATTGTTGCCAATAAAAAAGAGAAAAAAATTAAACCTCTGGATTTTTGTTTTACAGGGAGCTAATAAATTGAAAGTAGGATATATTTTTGATTGATTATCATGTAGTTACGGCCGCTGTTTAAGATGGTTAGCTGATATGTTTTATTGCGAAGGATATTCGAAGGGTATTCAACTTTTAAGCGTCTTATCACATGCGGCATCATTAGTTCATCATGTTTAATTTGAGTATTCTGTTTTTCGGAACTGCAATGTTGCTTTTACTTCCTTTTAGCTTTGTGTTTATAGGTATATTTAATTAAAAAATGATTCCCTTATTAGACACAGGTTCGCTTAAAGAAATTGATGCTGAAACCATCCGCATACAAAAAATAAGTTCTGCTGTTTTAATGGAAAAAGCAGGTACCTTATGCGCACAAGTCATCGTAAAAATAATTCAGGGATCAAGACCAATTTTTGTTTTTTGTGGAACAGGAAATAATGGTGGAGATGGATTGGTAATTGCTCGCTTACTTTTTGAAAAGGGATACGAGGTAAATGTTTTTGTTTTACAAACCGGTAAAAATGTTTCGCCTGATTTTCAGCAAAATCTTGATCTGTGGAAATCATTAAACAAAAACGTAACCACAATTATTTCTTCTGATGATCTGCCTTTTTTGGAAAAAAATTCAATTGTTATTGATGCGGTTTTGGGTATTGGTGTAACAAGGGTAGCCCAAGGAATTATTAGTGAAACAATAAAGTATATAAATAAAAATGCAGGTTTCGTTATCGCTATTGATCTGCCAAGCGGACTGATGATCGATTCATCTTGTAAAGATTCATTGGATGCTGTTATTCATGCCAACATTACGTTAAGTATCGGGTTGCCTAAATTGTGTTTTTTGTTACCCGAAAATGACGTATGTGTTGGTGCCGTTATACACGTTGATATTCACCTGGAAGAGGAAGCTGTTCTGAAAGGCAAAACGAACGATCATTTGATAGATTTAGCTCACATGAAAGCAAGTTTTCTGCCACGAAAAAGATCTTCTAACAAGGGCACTTATGGTCATGCGTTATTATTGGCGGGTTCATACGGTAAAGCGGGAGCAGGAATCTTGTCGGCCAAAGCATGCCTGCGTTCAGGTGTAGGATTGGTTACCTGTCAGGTTCCACGATCAAACTATCAAATTGTACAAACCACTGTTCCCGAAGCCATGGTTTTGGTTGATGAGGGTGAATTTAATTTACAAACACTCAATAAATTTGAGAAGTACAATTGTATCGGTATTGGTCCGGGAATAGGAACTAATGATGAAACCATAAAGCTGCTGAAATCACTCATACATTCGGCAAATGTTCCTGTTGTATTTGATGCCGATGCGCTAAATATTTTAAGTGAAAATAAAACATGGTTGAGTTTTTTGCCGGCTAATTCAGTATTAACCCCACATCCCAAAGAATTTGAACGTTTATTTGAAAAAACACCCAATGATTTTGAACGGTTGGAACTTTTACGAATAAGCGCAATAAAGCATAAAGTCACAATTGTTTTAAAGGGACATCATACGATCGTTGCAGCAACAAATGGGAATTGTTATTTTAATTCTACGGGAAATGCAGGAATGGCAACCGGTGGGAGTGGGGATGTACTAACAGGGATCATCACTTCACTAATTGCACAAGGCATTGGCACGTTAGACGCATGTATTGAAGGTGTTTATTTGCATGGGTTGGCCGGAGATCTTGCTTTGAAC
>JAYUZA010000147.1:0-2636 GCA_043752145.1 Flavobacteriales bacterium | reverse complement strand
CTGGAATATCGCAGGCAGAAGAACCAATTGCGCGGTTATTACTTGCTTTACAACTTACACCCAAAGCATCAATGGCTTCAAAACCCCACCCGTTTTCAGGTGTGCCCGGGGTAAAAAAGTCACCGTCAAATGTTAACCATGCGTTAATCTGAGGATTAGCAACGAATCCAAAATACTGCGTATTTGAACGAAAGTGCATACCTGCAAGGGGTGGCGATGTAAAAGTATCAACTCCCTCAAATCCTCCAGGACCATTGATCCCTATTTCAACAAGGTTTCCTTTGATATAGCAATCGGCTCCCACCATTTGGGCGGAAACGTTGTGAGTTAAAAAAGCGGTAAGAGTAAAAGCTAGTGAACGGTAGACTTTTTTCATAGCATCATCAGTTTGGTTTGGCGTTCCAATATTAAGGAAAAAATGATAGAGATTAAAGGAACCTTGATGAAAACTTTACTCAAAAGCAACCGTTAAGATATATTGTTAAGAACCTTACATAATTTTACTGTAGCTAATAGCTAATTACGTAAGTATATGTTAAATATTTAAGTCTATGCGATCTTGATTTCAAAAATTTAACACTGAGTGGCTAAATAGTTAAAAACACACTAATTTAAATGTTGATAAATTCTTGCTTATGAATTTAACTAAAAGGGTTGTGTAATGTGAGATTGTCAGATTTACCAAGGCTTAAATCGACATTAATCAGCCATCTGGAACAAATTTAAGTCGAAATATTTTGTTGATTTTTTCAGGATTGTCCACTTAGCACTTAAATCCTTGATTCCACATTAAATTATTTAGCGTTCCAATAATATCTAACTTTCAGAAAAAAATTATGTGCAAACTTATATCCTTTCTTTTTCTTACAATCGTTTTAGTTGCATGTTCTTCAGAAACAAAATCCGATAAGGCCGAAAATCGTGTTTTACTTAAATTAAATCCCAAGAAAGGAAAAATATATCGCATGCTTTATTCTCTTCATGTACATAACGATACCACCGGTGATGAAACTAATTTTACCATTGAGCTCTCAAACCAAATTGATAATGTGACAAACGAAAAGATTTCAATTTCATCCATCTATGAAAATATTACCATGGTGGGAAATTTAAAAGGGACCGCTGTGAAATTAATTGCGGGTGATACCTTAAAAAGCATACCTGAAGCAACGTTAATGGCTGCTCCTGTTTTTGCTTTTCATAAACGCAAAGTGAATTTTGAATATACTTCCGAATTCAGAAAAACGAATGAGGTGATTGAAAATGCCGATACGGTAAAGGCATTAGCAAACGTTCAAAGCAGGGCCCAATTCATTGCACAATATCCAAAAGAAGAACTTGGCGTAAATGATAGTTGGGAAAGCGATGTGGAATTAAAGTTTGGCGAGGAAAAAGCGAAAAATGTTCTGTTTACCGTAAGGTCAATCAGCGCGACCCAAGTGGTTGTTGACTTAAAAGGAAAGATAGATTCAAAAGGCGAAAAATTCGGACATGAATTCAGCATGAACGGTTCTTTTACGGGTGAAATTACCATTGATAAAAAAACCGGATGGCAAAATAAATGTGCTCTGCATATTCAATTTATTTTAGAAATTATGGGGAACAAGACGCCTATGAAACAGGAGATCACGTATAATTTGAGGTAATGATTTGAGATTTGAGATTTGAGATTAACATTCAACAAATTCATAGCCTTAAAAGTTACAAGTCAAATAAACTATTTCGCAAATAAACATCGCTTTATTTTTTGTTTTTTCATTTTAAGTTTTTATTTTTGTTGAAGAAATAAATCCTCATGAAGTATTTTGCAATCATACCCGCGCTCCTCTTGTTCTCCTGCACAAAAAACGATGTCAAACTAAACACCGGTTGGAATTCCTTGTATCATATTGAAAACGGTGACACCCTTTCATATATGCATTTTCCCAATTCTTTTACACCTGACGAGGATGGAACAAACGATATTTACTACGTATTAACAAGCGAGATTTCAACTAATAATTACGAATTACAGATCTATCGAAAAAGTGGCGAGGTGCTTTTTAAATCAACCGATTTTCAAGTTGGGTGGGACGGAACAAGTAAAGGTATTAAATCAGCAAATGGAATTTATTACTACACATTAAAAGCAAGTGACGTTTCAGGACATTTGTATGAAGCTGATGGAAGCATGTATCTAATGCGGTAAACATCATTCGGTAAAAGGCGAAGAGCTTAAAGGAGGTCCCCTATGTCTGAAACTACCTATCTTTAATCCAAATGATGCTTCCAAAGATCCACCTGTGATCCCTGAAAGATCATCAATTGAAATATCATACCCTGCCCTGAAAGAAAAATAATTGCTATGATATCCCGCCATTAAATTAAACGAGTCATGATCACGCCATGCTAAACCCACATGATAGTTGTTTCTATAAAACATACTGCCCACCTGAAAAACACCTTCGTCACTTTGCCCGTCAAACCTGAAAAAAGGAGTTAATCGAAATTTGCCATACTTTTTTAAGGGTATCTGGTAACTTGCCTGAACACCAAAATGCATTGGTAACGGAGATTTTCCTTTATGAAGTGATTCGTCAGGTTGTGTAAGGTGATCGACTAAAACTCCTAATAAAATACGTTCGGTTACAACTGCA
>JAYUZA010000146.1:0-2636 GCA_043752145.1 Flavobacteriales bacterium | reverse complement strand
GATTTTTAGTATAAGTCCGGAACTGGATGATGAATACGTTTTAACCCATATTGACCTGCTGGATGAAATGCTGGAATACGAAGGCGAAATTTCGTCCTTGGAAATTGGTTTAAAAGAAGGAACCGATGAAAATATGGCCAAAGAAAAAATTCAAGCTTTGATGGGCAATTCTTTTCAGGTGAAGACCCGATACGAACAAAAAGAACTTATTTATAAAACCAATCAGACCGAAAAATTATTTGTATTCATTATCATGATCTTTGTTTTAATACTCGCGGGCTTTAATGTTATTGCAGCGGTTACCATGTTGGTAATTGATAAACAAAAAGACAGTGACACACTTCAGATATTAGGTCTTACTCAACAAAAAATCCGTAAAATATTTTTTCTCAATGGATTATTGATAAACATTATTGGTGGCGGCATTGGTTTGATCATAGGCGTTGGCCTCGTATTACTTCAATTCCATTACCACATAATACCACTTGAAAACGCCATCATTGAATATTATCCCGTAAAACTTATTTTAGGCGATGTATTAAAAAGCTTTATTGCATTAATGGTCATTGCCATTTTCAGCTCATGGTTTCCGGTTTGGTTAGCTATGCGGAGACGAAGGGGATAGGAAAACGAAATTAATTCGCTTTCCTATCAGCAATAATAACCACACTATTTTTTCTTCGCCTTGTGTTAAATAAGAGGCTACTCAGCAATACACCTAACAACAATGCCGTCATATAAATTTTATCCTTGCCAATGTTATTATCATCAATATCAGGAATAAAATACGAACCATCTTCTTCGGGTTCATCGGTTTGCTTTCCCAATAAATGATTGTATTCATAAATATACGTTTTGTATTTTTCAACGTTCCATCCTGTTAAGGCATACAGCTCATTTACTTCCCCTCTGCGCTTGGCCGAAAGCTTGCGCAAATATTGTTGGCCTTTGTCGCATGAGAAATCGCCACTTGCGGGATGTGTTATGATATATCGTGCCTGAAACGTTTCGGTATTGGGTGTTACCTGAAAATACAGATCCTGCGGAAATTTATCACGTGTATAACGCACATGCAAACGCGTAAAGAAAACAGTTGATACATTTCCATTGTTTATCCAGTCAACACCGGCTTCTGTCAATTGCGTAGTAATGGGTGGCGGACCAACACATGGATCGCATTTCACTTGCCCCCAGCTTGGCGAAACATTCCATGCGTACTCTAAAAACACACCATTCTTTCCTTCGTTGTTATATGATTTTTTAAATAATGCTTTATAAAACTTGCCAAAACTCGAGGTAAGTCCCAATGGAATATTCTTATTTGACGGAATTTTAACGGTACGGTAATTGGTACATTCAATACGACCTGATTTAGTAAACGCGTAAACGATCAGATCCTGTGAACCGGTTGAATTGGCCATTCCCAAACGAATTGGTAACATAAATTTTGGCGATTCATACGTTATTTGCAGTGGACGTAAACTCTGGTATCCTGATGCTTTGAATTTTTCCATATTTACTTTCACCACAAAAAATTTAAGGTTGCTTTTGATATACGGATCTAAAACACCACCCGCATTTTCGGGAATTTTGTAACCGTTATCAGTTAACCAACTTTTTAGGCCGGTTGATTCCTTTGCTGATAAAACTAAAATATCATATTCACCAACAGTATATTTTGCTTCAATGGTAACTTTGTAATCTTTCTCCTTTTTAGCGGAATTGACCGCTACGCTTGCGTTTCCACTTACCGATCTCGGAGCCATATCATACGAGTCGTAATTAGCATACTCATAACATGGGTTCTCGTCATAATACTCAACCAAACGCGGACCCGAATACGAATCCAACGCGTCAAACAAAGCCTGATTGGCAATTTTTACATCGGTTTCCTTCAATACCACCGGTACAGGAACAACCATGGCAAAGTTCTTTACATCGCCATGAAAATCGTTGCTCATGGTTAATGTTGTTTTATTTCCGTCACGCACAAGTATAACCTGGCTTCCCTTATTAAAGATCTTTGCATCGGCTTTTGCAACATAAAAACCGCAAAACGAATAAGCGTTAGGATTAACCATTAACACCATTAAAATACACGCTACTATTTTCATAAGTTTTTTTTATTTAATATTTATTGAGTGATCCATTTAAAATTCGGTGCCCGATTTAATTTATCCAATATAACCGTAAGAGGACTTATGAAAAACAAGGCCCAAACAGGTGCTGTATGCAATTGCATGAAACTTTGCATATAAAATGCCAGGCAGGCAACTGAGATCGCAAAAATTCTCCGCGTTAAAACACCTGATGGCGTTGAGACAGGATCGGTGATCATAAAGAACGTAAACAGTAATAATGAACCATTGGTATATTTATGAAATATAACATCGTGTGTCCATCCCTGATAAATGATCATTCGGGTATAATCAAGTGCAAATAATGTAATGAAGAAGAAAAGCCCGATATCAATTCGGTTTACTTTATATAATACGGCAAAACCTAAAATACCGACCATGAAAAATAAAATTCCCGAAGCGCCCCATTGTCCGGGCGAAATCCATGCATCACCCGTCAATAAAATAACCATGATAATGCCAAAATTGGCCGGATTGAAAAAATGTTTGCCGTTGGCC
>JAYUZA010000145.1:0-6867 GCA_043752145.1 Flavobacteriales bacterium | reverse complement strand
CGATAATGGTTTCCTGAATGTCGTTACACGTCTCGCTAACCACAAACATCAAACAACAAACCTCTTATTTCGAAACCTTCTTTGATCTCTTAAAAAGGTACATCACTTCAGCCACCAAAAAACACAAATACCCGAGCACAAAGAAAACCGCCAGGTATTTGGCATTGTTGCCTGTTTTAAGAATAAGAATAACAACGATCAACACCGCCAACAGCATACGAATACTTGATATAGCCATAAATGCGTTGATGAAGGTCTTGGGCTTTGCCACCATGTTTTTTTCAATGATGTAAGAACCGCTTAAACTTGAAATGAAAAGGAATACGAACAAAAAATGAAATGCCCAGTGCGGTAATTCGCGCGTTGAAAAAACAGGGAACGTAAACTGCATAAGTGCTATAAGCGTTAGCAGAATAAAGACATTTAAGAGTATAAAGCGAAAATTCATAAGAAATTTAACATTTGTTTTTTAACCACATAGAAACATAGGTTGTTTTTCACGAGGCGTCATAGAAGCTTCGCTTTTCATCATAGCCCCTATGTGCAAAACAAGGTTTTCTATCCTATCTCTTATGACACGCTGTTTGGTCATTTTACTTTCTTCTATGTGTCTATGTGGTTTTATTTAAAGAGTTTATTTTTTGCGAGTATCCACGATTATGATATAAATTGAAAGCACCAATCCTATCATGCCTAAAACGAGTGTTGAAACGGGAAATTTCCATCCTAAGTATTTATCCAGATAATGGCCGCCTACGAATCCACCGGCAATAACAGCCCCCATCTTAAAGCTCATGGAGGTGTATTTGTAAAAATCGCTGCCCGACTTTTTAAAATTATCCGGCAAGTGTAGCTTTTTTCTCAGGTTCCACCGCTATTGACTCACGTGTTAAGCCCCCCATACTGCAAGACCCACTAAACACAGCACCCGGCTCAATAGCCAATTTACCCGTAACAATATCACCTGTTAATTTTGACGAAGCTTTAAGTGTTAAAATACCAGTCACGTGTATCTTTCCCACAAAAACGCCTTCAATGTCGGCACTGTCGCAAACAATATCGCCTTCAATGCTGCCCGACTGACCAACAACCAATTTTCCTTTGGTATTTATTGTTCCTTTCAGGCGTCCGTCAATTCTGATATTGCTGTCAGATTTAATATGTCCTTCAATGGAAGTACCGTCAACAATACGGTTTAGTTTTTCGGGCGAATTAATTTCGTTTGGCTTACTCATGGTTTGATTATTGTTTGATTTAAACATTGGTCTTACTTGGTGTGTGACAAATATAAAAAAATTAAATAAAAAAGGGGTTTATTAATATCAACGGTGAAAGCCTTCTAACGTTCGGCAGGTGTGGTTTTTAAGGCCAGCATAGGCTTTTCAATAAGGTCGGCATGAATTTGAATTTGTGTTACTGCACTACCTAGTTCATAACTCACATCGCCCAAAAAGATCTCAATGGTATAGCCCTTTTTGCTCTTGGTCTTCCAGGTATAAAATCCGCGCGAGTGCATGCTTTGACCATAACGCTTGTTCAATCGCTTTTGCAATGTATCTGAAACCATTTTGTTGACGGAATCGGAAGGTGAAAAAATATTGATCTCGCTTGATTGGAACTGATCCTGTTCAAAATGGTACGAACATTCAGCAAAAATACTGTCGTTTGTTTTGAGGGTAATTGATTCAACTATGAGGTCTTTCTCGTTCTCCAGTATACTGCTGTCGTCTCCCAGATCAAATTCTTCACGTGCCATTCCCAAGTTATATGAGCGAATGTCGAAAGACCCATTTAACAAGGAGTCGGCCATATTTCCTGCACCGCTTTGCTCATTTTCGTTTTTGGATGAATTGCATGAAAAGATAACCAGTACAACTGCCGCGGCTAAAAATATGTTACCGGTTTTACGCATAATCTTCTTATACAAAGATAATATCTTCTTCGGGAATTATGGTTTCGTTTCGGTATTTAATGAACAATTGCGCAACGGTTAACGCATCCTTTTTGCAGTAGTTCGAAATGCGTTCCAAATCTTTGTCTTTGTAATAAACATGCTTAACATCCTCGCCTTTTATATCGTCTTTTGGCGAGGGAACTCCAAATAAATGTGCCAGTAATTCGAGGGAAGTAAAGTGCTTATAATCGCCAAAACGCCACATTTCCATGGTGTCTAAAAAATGAGTTTCCCATGGCTTTTTACCGTTTACGTTTAAAATAGCGGGTAGTTTCATATTGTTAATAAGCATCCTTCGGCAAATGAACGGGAAATCGAATTCCTTGCCGTTATGGGCACATAAAAAATTGTTCTCGGTATTATAATGCGCATTTACCAGTTTAGAGAATTCGGCCAATAATTTTTTTTCATCGTGGTCATAAAACGATTTAACTTTTATTTTTCGCTTCGATTTTTCCTTGTAAACAATGGCGGTGGAAATGCAAACAATTTTCGCGAATTCGGCATACACCCCAGATTTTTCATACAGATTTTCAGGTGTTTCTCCGCTTTTGGTGAGAAACCTTATTTTATTATCCCATAAATATTTTTCCTGTTTTGAAAGTTCGCTGTAAGTGTATTTTACAGGAACCGTTTCTACATCCAGGAACAAAATGTTCTCAATTTTAATTTTATCGATCATATTTTTTTAATTGTACCATGCATAAATCCATGGGTTGGTTTTAGATGCAATATTAATGGGTGGATATTTAACGATGTGCGATCTACAAGAAACACTGACTAATTTTTGTAAATGTAATATTAAAATAATCAATGATTTAAGTGCGGCTTACTACTCAAAAACTGATTTTATTTTTTATCCCCCACCCCCCACTTTTTTTTGCCGCAGATTGCGCAGATGAACGCTGATTTGATCCCAGTCTGTAAATTAATACGGATTAGGAGTTTACTTCGCTCACCTTAAAACCACGGATCACAAAGATTTTTCAAGGATTCCTACACGCCCACTTTTTTACATCACGGTAATCACATACATGCCCCCGAACAGCGACCAACGAACAATTTCAATCCTTAAACCACCCTGCATACATCACATAATTGTTCGATATCCGTTGTATTTCTCCTTCAAATAATTCCTTGTTCACTTCCTTAACTTTTTTAGCGGGAATGCCGGCATAAATACTTCCGCTTTCAACGTGTGTTCCTTCCAGCACCACCGATCCGGCCGCAATGATACTATTTGATCCTATCACGCAATTATCCATAACAATAGCGCCCATACCAACAAGCACATTATCGTGAATGGTGCAGCCGTGTACAATGGCATTATGACCAATGGAAACATTGTTACCAATATTGGTGGGACATTTTTGATAGGTGCAATGAATAATGGCACCATCCTGCACATTTACTTTATTGCCCATTTTGATGTAATGCACATCGCCACGCACAACGCAATTAAACCAAAAGCTACAATCGTCACCGGCAACTACATCGCCAACAATTGTGGCGTTTTCGGCCGTATAAACATTTTTGCCAAAGGCGGGTGTTTTTCCCTGCAAGGTTTTTATCAATGCCATAGGTTAAATGTAAAAAAACCACCTATATCCATTACTATAAACTCTAATTTATACTAACATAAATTGGGAAGGTTCAATATGAATGTTGTACCCGCGTTTTTGTGGCTTTCAAAATTCAGTGTTCCTTTCAGTTTTTCAATGCCTAGTTTAACTAAATAAAGGCCCAGGCCCGATCCTGTTGATATTGCTGTTGCACGATAATACATCTCAAACACTTTATCCTTTTGATCATCATCAATCCCAATGCCATTATCTTCAAACTTAATTTCAACACCACCCAAACTATCGGACACAATGATTTTGAGAAAGGAATTATCTTTGGTGGTACGTTGATACTTAATGGCGTTTTCTATCAGGTTTTGAAAGATCGATTCAATAATATACTTGTTGGAAACAAATACATGAGAATTTCGAACGGAAGAAGAAATATTAATTGTTGAATATTCTTTACGCAATTCATATTTAGTAATTGTTTCTTTAATGATCTGTTCAAAACCTATAAGATCACTAAACTGCTTTGTGTCTTTTATGTTCATGCTTTGTACCAAGCCTATGAGCGTATCATCCAGTTTTTTGGCCGATTTTTCAATCATTACAAGATATTCGAACGCTTTAGGATCATCAATTTCAAATTTACTGATATGCGTTAGCCCTAAAATGGAGGTTATAGGTGCCCGCAAGTCATGAGAAGCTTTGTAAATGTACGTTTCAAGTTCTTTATTGGCTGCTTTTAAATCCTCTTCAGATTTTCGTTTTTCGGTAACGTCATGCACAACTCCGTATAAACCTATTGGTTTGCCTTCGGCATTAAATTCGAATTTTGTTTCCGAATATACCCAACGGACTACCCCGTCCGGGCGCACAATACGATGGTAAAAAGAAGAGTCTGAAAAAGCAGATTGCGCGCTTTCGATTTCACTTTTTACATAATCAAAATCATCGGGATGCACAAAAGTCATCCAGCCTTCTGTCGAAAATTTATGATCCCCCGGCTCTATTCCGTATATGCGGTAAGCTTCATCTGATAGTTTTGAACTATTGCTTGCAAAATTAAGTTCCCAATTGCCAACGTGGGCAATGGCCTGCGCTTGTTTTAAACGCGTTTCGCTATAACGTAGTTTTTCCTCGGCTTTTTGTCTTTCGGTAATATCATGTATAATTCCGTAAATTTTCATTGGTTTTCCGTTACGATCAAGGATAAACCTGCAATCCGAATAAACATAACGAAGAATGCCGTCCTTCCGAATGATCCTTGAATTAAATGAATATCCCTGCAATGATTTCTCTGACCTATCCATAAGTTCTATTACGTATGACGTGTCACCCGGATGAATAAATGAAAGAAAAAGTTTCAAGGACGGTATTACTTCCTCTTTTTTTACCCCGAAGATCTCATAAACTTCGTCTGACCAAGTTGTTTCATGGTTCTTTAGATCCGCTTCCCAACTTCCTAAATTCGCCATGGTTTGCGCTTGCTTTAAATGATTTGACAACGTTATTGTTGCCTCCTCATTCTTTTTTCGCTCGGATATGTCAATTAATAATCCTCTTGTACCAATTACTTTACCATGAACATTGGTTATTGTTTCGCTTCTACGTTCAATCCATATCGTTTTTTTGACATCAGGATGAATCCACCTGAACTCAAGATTATCTACATCCTTCTTTCTTACCATGCGCTTAATTGAATTTGTTACCATTTCAATATCATCGGGGTGAATGTATTTTTTTATCGTTGATGGAATATCAAATGTACTAGGGTCAATACCTAATACTTCTTTTGAATTCTCAGAAAGAAAAACTGTGTTTTTTAAGAAATCAACATCTATAATGACAATTTTACTGGTTTCAATAATGTGTTTTAAATGCGCTTCTTTGGCTTTTAATTGGTTAGTGTTCGTTAATATACCGATAGAACCAATAATCTTTCCTTTTTTATCATAATAGGGCGACCCGCTTATTAGAACCCATATTTTTTTTCCCTCTTTTGTTATCAATTCAATTTCATATTGACTTGAAATTTCTTTTTTTCGCTGCTCATTTTCAAATTCGATTTGCGTTTTATATTTTGAATTTGAAATAAAAAGATCTTTGGCGATCTTGCCGGTAATTTCGTTGGATTCATAACCCATAAGAACACAAAAAGTATGATTGGCGTACATAACGACATCATCATTATTCACAATTAGAAGCCCTTCATTCATTGACTCAATAATGTTCTCCCATTGATGTTTTGGTGAATAATCCAACATATTATGTTTATGAATCGCAATTAACGCAAAAACGGAAAAAACCGTCATTAAAGGTGCTGTCATAGGTATATTGTCCAAAGAAAGCAGCAGGGGAAAAACGGTCTCTGTAATAATTCCACCTAAAACAGGAACACCCAGACCGATAGTCAATAACAAAGCTTGTCGCTTTCTTGATTTATCGGTTTTATTTTTTATGAGAAATAATAAAGGAAGGGTAAGCATTAACAGCCCTTCGATGGTTGACCATAAATAAATCATATATGTTACAGGAACGGGAACAGGATTTATGATCCAATACCATTTAGGCGATGGTTGAATAACATATGAATCAAGTTTAAGTATTATTACTATTAAAAAAATAATAGTCGGTAAAATTAAAAAAGAAAATACAATTTTATCGCCCAGCTTTTTATACCATTGTGTGAAGTGTAAAATAAAGAGCAAACCGAATAGCGTTGCAATAATAATAACCAGACCCTCTAACCGATACCATTCCAGAGCTACCTCCTTGGTTACACTTAACCGTACGAATCCTTCAAAAACCTGCCATAATCCAACCATGGAGACAAAAGCCAGGAAAACACTGTTCATGCGGCTCTTATTCATAAACAAGATCACATAACCAACAATTAAAAAATTAATTAAAGCTGGGGCCAAAAATAAAAGCACAATTTTATATCTGGTAAAATCCAGATCAAAAACATTTAGCTCCATAAATTACTTTTTAAATACTTTTTGATGAAGTTAGAGAAATTAAGGGTGTTGTGTGAAGAAATAAATTCATTGATAACTGCTTCCTTACGGATGTAAGATTTTAGCAATAAATGCAAGGCCTTCTGAATAAAAGACTTTTGTGATAGTCCGCTGCGCCTTTTGTTTTGCCATTAAAAGGCTTCCAAACGGGTTTGATAGATTTAATTCTAAGCTAGATTTTATCACCTGGATAAGATCTCGTTCCGCAAAGTGGTAAATACAGAAATAGTCCGCTGGTGCGGCCTTTTTCTTTTGCATTCAAAAAAGTATTCAAACGGGGTTTGACGAACGAGATTTTGTGCTGCGCACAAGATCTCGTTCCGCAAAG
>JAYUZA010000144.1:0-6874 GCA_043752145.1 Flavobacteriales bacterium | reverse complement strand
TACCGGTTGATTCCCCTAAAAAAACTGTCTTGCCCAAAGAATTTAGTATGGTAATACTAGCTTTTTCAAAACCATTTTGTAATTGAATATTTATTTTTCCGCTTGATGGGTTAGGAAAAGTAGTGAAAAAAGGGGAATTCAGTTCTAATTTATCAATTGAAACCAACCAATCACAGGTCGTGTGACCAGCTAAATAATTACTATATCCAACATAACTACCAATTATTGAGTCTTCATAACACCTGAAAAAACCTGACTCGGGATTACCTGATGAGACCCCGTTCTCCTTCAAATAATACGGATGAATAAACTGACCAAGACTACCTATGTACTGCACAAGCGTATCCGAAGCAAATGGAGTAGTTCCGGAACAATCAGTATATACTACAGACTGGTATTTAAGCCCTATAGAATTAATACTGATAGTTCCGGTATCAGTAATTTGTGCCTTATTACAACCCAAGCTTCCGTTAAAAGTGTAATACTCGCCAATATTTTTTGTGAAATCATAAATAGTATCGTTAAAACCTATTTTACTTGCATATTGAATTCCCAAAGAATCACGCAAATGCACAGGAGAAATATACCCGTTATGTGAAGTAAATTGTTTCCATAAATGGCCTGAATGAACTGTGTCTTTATCGTATGACAGTTTAAAGTACCCACTTATATGTGAATAATGCCAAACTGCATCATTTGGAAACCAGTTTTGACTTTTTAAATCCGTAGAAATAAAAATAATTAATATTAGTATGCTCATTTTTTTCATGCCAGAACAATTTTATTTGTGTATAAATTCACTTTGAATAATTTTTAGTAGAGGAAAGGTACTATAATTTTTGCAAACAATTACATTTTTAAGAAAGACAGTCAAAAAAAATAAAAATTATAACCATCTAAATATGAATGCCTTCATTTCAGTATTTCCCCTTCAAAAACTCTCCGTCAACAATTAACAACTTTACACCTGTTGCGCTTGTCGATCGGTGCGAACTCAATTCATCACTCACCACGTACGACATGCCCGGTGTAAGCGTAATTTTTTCGCCCGTTTGCATTTCGGTTATAAAACTTCCGTCCAAACAATGAACTACATGACCTTTTGTACACCAATGGTCGGCAAGGTAGTTGGCACTGTATTCAACTATGCGTATACGTAAACCATTCAGGTCAACTGTTTGCCAAAACGATGTGCCGGTAGTGCTTTTGTGTTCGGTTTTTTCAATGCTCGACCAATCTAGGGTTGTAAAAGGGATGGAATACATGGGAAAAAGTTATAAGTTAAAAGTTAATAGGAAAAAGTTTGAGGTTTGAAGGTTTGAAGGTTTGAAGGTTTGAAGGTTTGAAGGTTTGAAGGTTTGAAGATTTAAAGATTTGAGGTTTGAAGATTTGAGATTTGAAAATTTGAGATTTGAAAATTTGAGATTTGATCCACCTATGTGAGTACACTTCGGTGGACAAGGGTTTAAACAATGGGTTTAAATACAACAATGGTTGATGCCGGATCCTTTAATAATTTTTCTTTTGGTCGAATAGGTCTTTTTTCAAATCCGCCTCCGCAATTCGGGCAAATATTCTTCAAAACCGTTTCAACACAGTTGGCGCAAAAAGTACATTCGTAAGTGCATATCATGGCTTGGTTACTATCAGCCGGCAATAATGTATTGCAGTTTTCGCAAGTGGGTTTTAACAATAACATATGTTTTATTTAAGCTCCTCAAAAATTAAGGTAAATTTTAACGGCAAAAAGCAATTCAACAACAATTAAATAAAATTAACAAATAGCGCTATAAAGCCCGTTAAACCTGTAAAAAGCGAGCAAGGATCATTTAAATATCAGCACGCATAAATCATTCGCAACCGAAGCCACTCAATTTAAGGTATAAATATTGTATATAATTCTAAATTATTTCAACTATTATACTTAACTATACAAACCAAAATAATCAACTATGAGCCATGAATCAACCTGGTGGAATTCACATTCACCAAAACTTGTGCAGGCCGATGTCATTAATCATGAAACATCTTCACGCATATCAACTTATTTTAATAATTTAAAAAACTGAACACCGGTTGAACTCATTTTAATTTCCTGCGGTATATTGGCTACCCTGTGCATTAGCGGTGGTATTATTTCATTGTTCGCGCACAATTGGGACGATCTTTCTAAAAACATGCGCATAATTCTTAGTATGATCCCCATTTTAGCCGGACTAGCCGTTTTTGGCAAAGCTTTGTTCAAACACAGTCATTCAAAAGTATGGATGGAATGCGCCACGGTATTTTTAGTATTAATGACGGGTTCATCCATTGGTTTAGTAAGTATGGTTTATAACCTAGGCGGAACTTTCGAACGCTTTTTATTGGTATGGATGCTTACCGCCATTCCCATGATCTATTTATCCAATTCAAGCCTAACTGCCATTTTATATTCGGTTGGTATAACGGTTTGGGCCTATATGAAGTTTATTTCGGTATGGAGTGTTTTTAGTGCAGGCTTAAAAGATCCTACCATTCTCCTCTATTGGTTATTATTCGCTGCGTTGATCCCGCATTTTTTGAAGAATGTAAAACCCGGGGTGCAAACACTGCGCGCAACCATGCTCGGTTGGTTTTTGGGCGTTGCATTGTTGTACGGTGCAAGCATAGCGTTTACCATACATCAGGCCATTTCGCTTTCCATACTCATGGTATTGGTATACGCACTTGGCAAACACTTTTACAAAGGCGGTGTATATTTTTGGCATCGTCCGTTCCAAACACTGGCACTTATGTATATTTTAATAAATGGAATTATGTTAACCTATGAATTTTACGTGCGCACCGTATTGGAGTACAATCATTATTCGGCTAATCCGTACCGGTTTAATTTTAACGATCTTGCCGAAGGTGGTTTGCAACCCTATACAACAACAACCATTGCCGTAAGCTATCTACTCATTGTTGGGCTTGCTACCGCAACCGCGTTGTTATTTATGCGCAACCATAAACAAAACAATGAAATTAACTGGGCCATTGCCGCCTACCCCCTGGCCGTTACAATTGGTTTGTATATTGCTTTTGCCAATATCACCACGGGTAAAATGGAAATTGCCACCTGGTGGTTCAATGCATTTATGCTGTTCATGGGCGGCTATTATTTGTACAAAGGTATAAACATGAAAATAAACGCCATTATAGGCATGGGTATTTTTATGCTTGCCCTTATTCTTATCATGCGTTATTTTGACACCGAAATAAGTTTTTACGCCAAGGGTTTGTTATACATAATTATTGGCGGGGCATTGTTGGTCTTTAATTATTTCTTTGATAAGCGATCGGTACAGGAGTAATTTTAAACATTAAAAAAGCTTTATGAGCAAGCAAAAAAAAATATTCATCTTTTTAGGAGTGGTCGTTATTATGTTGTCGGTTCCGCTGTACTTAATGGTAAGCAGCGAAAATTTACTTAGCGAAAAAGACGAGCACGTATATAAATTCAGGTTAAAGCCCATCGATCCGCATGATATGATGCGTGGTAAATACATTCGTTTACTATATCAGGGCAGTGATAATATTAAGATTTTAGACACCAACGATGTGTTTAAACCGGGTGATGCGGTTCATGTAAGTGTTATTCGCGATAGTTCAGGCTTTGCGCATTTTGAATACGCGCATGCAAACGTTCCTGATGCACCAAATTATTTTACCACAACCGTTGGTTATACCCTGCGCGATCGTGTTTTTGGCCGCAGCATGCATATCATGGTTCCCTTCGACCGTTATTATTTGCAGGAAGAATTTGCACAGCAAGCCGAGGATACGTATCGCAGTTTAGCACGTACCGATGATATGTATGTATTGGTGGTAATTAAAAACGGAGAACACGTGATGAAAGAATTGTACGTGAACGATATTCCACTGCCGCAATATTTACGCGAGCATAAAAACGAATACGATTCAACTAAGTTGGAACAAGCGAATAGGTAGGATGAAGATTTGAGAATTTGAAGATTTGGGATTTGAAGATTTGAGAATTTGGGAATTTAAGATTTGGGAATTTGAAGATTTGAGAATTTGAGATTTGGGGTTTGAGAATTTGAAGATTTGAGATTTGAAGTTTGAGATTTGAGATTTGAGAATTTGAAGATTTGAGAATTTGAAAGCTTGAAGGTTTGAAATTACTGGTTAAAAGGAAAAAGCTTAGGTTATCTTGCCGTCACCTTTGCCTCTTGCCTTATGCCTTTTGCCCGCCCGGATGAACGAATATAAATTTAATTTTAACACCAAACATCATCCGTTCGGACGGGCCGTCCTTAATTCTTCTTATACGTACACTGCGTAACATTATCAGGCGCCCAAACCTGTCCGTCCCATCGTTTTTCATCGGTCTTCAAGTGACGCTTTTTTAGATCGTAATTGTGAAATTGTTTTTTCGAATTTACAAAGCCACCCATGCCATCCGTTATTTCAAATGTTTCGGATGCAAATTTACCATTGGCATGCATGGCACGGGTAATATTTTGCTCGCCAACCCATGTACCATTGTTATACACTTCATTGGTTTCGGAAAGTTGATTCCCGCTCTCATCATTCCCATAAACAAGGCGGCTGCGGTTTTCCCAGGCCTTTTTACTTTCATTCCAACGTTGATGTAGCCTGCCGTTCACATAACCTTTTTCATCATAGGTATATGTATTCAATTCATCCTTTAGTTTTGCAAGCGTACCATCTTTTGCCTTTACCGCACCATCGTAGTTTTCGACCAACTCGGTTTGCAAGTTGAGCGAAGCATTGTACTTGAACGTGTATTCCTGAAAATTTACCCATTTACCGTCTTTCCAATTCTGGCGTGTACCACCAATTTTTTTATTGCTTGCATCGTATTTCCATAAAAATTTATATTGGTCCTTGTTTTCCCAAACACCTTCAAACCAACGCTGGTTAAGCTCAACAATAACATTCCCTGTCAAATCGTATTCAAATGATTGTAAAGTAACATTGTCCCAGGCCCCACCCCATTTTTGTTCCAGTATTGACTTTATATTTTTATTGCCATCATATACCAGGGTATGCTGGAGGCTATGCTCCCATTTACCATCCTTAATTTGCCTGTTAAGTTTTACAAGCGTTGTATCGTTAAACTGGGCGTTAATGTTCAATGCTATGAACATCGCAATTATTCCTGTAAGTACATTCTTCATTAGTTAAGAATAAAAAGTTTACTTAAAGCTAATAAAATTTTGGATTCCCGCTAGATTTTTTTAAACAACCCATTTAATGAACGGTGACGAAGTCAACCCTATGTGTCCTATGTTTCTACCTCGCTTCGCTGAAGCTACGCGAAGGCAAGTGTGTAAAAAAAAATGCGGTTAGTAAGCGAAATTCTGCACCCATCCCCACATGGTATAGTATGAGTTCTTTTCCATGATATAGCGGCTGCAACCAACATACACCCATTTTGGATCCAGCATATTGTAACGATGCCCGCGCGAACTTATGCCATCATCCATCAATAAATTAATTACGGGCGCGCGCGCATCATCGCCTCCCGCACCGGCTAAATTTTCGTTACCCTGTTTCAAACTTGTACATTGCTTTAAAATTCTGTCCCATGGGTGCGATCCATCGCTGCCCTCATGCGCCATAATTTTTCGTCTATTACAATCGTTGGCGTGAATTTTTGCGGCCGTTTGCACACAAGCCATAGGCTGTAAAATACTGCGCGGTTCCTGCTTGTTCAATTCATCTATTAATTCCATGCCCGCTTCATACTCATCTTTTTTCAAACCATTGTTCTTTTTACTTTCATCGCTTAAATACTTGGCAATAATTTGGGCATACACTTTCGGGTAAGCGCGCACAAAATTAATTTCCAGTATCATGCGTTTTTCCTGTGCGCTAATGCCACTGACATTTTTAGCCGTGTTTAATTTTGCAAAATCAACTTTCGAACTGTCAGTTTTTTCGGTAAACGAGTACAGGGTAAGTTTTGAAGGTTCGCAGGTCTTGCCCAATTGAAAACCATATTTTGCAGATGCTTTATTTATATAAATACCAATGTATTTACAATCATCGTCATGTATGTTTTTGTATATATCGCATACATAATACAAAGCGCTGCCACTCACGCTTCCGCTGCTTGAACCTGACGAATTACCGCAAATCTTATTTGTTCCTGTGTATTTTGGGTCCAGGTTATTGTTCTCAATTCCCTTCTTGGCCATATCCTCAAGGGCGGCATCCCAAATAATTTTTCCTACCGGTTTTGTTTTTTCCAAATAAGCAATATAGGTCGCGTCAATTGTCTTAATGTCTTCACGGTATGTTTTCAAAAATAAGGCAGGGTTGGTACGCGCCTCGTTCATCAATTTTACAATTTCAGCGGCAAAACCTGTTTGCGCTTTGGCAAAATGGATGCAAAGGGAGAATAAAAAAATAAAGGTGGTAATTTTTTTCATGTATACGGCTTACGCAGGTGGTTTTAAAAAGTTCTGTTCTTAAAACTATACATTAGTTAAACAGTATTTTTTACGTTGTTTACCCTAGTTAAAACAACTGGCGAACTCTACTCTTCGGCAAAAAGGGTATTGAGTTGTGCAGCAATTTGGCCAGCAGTTGTAATAACGTTTCCGCTTCTGCGCACATGGCGCGACAAAAATGCTGCATTTACGGCTCTTGCAATTTTAACCGTAACAGGCAAACCGGTTTTATCGGTTATGGTTCCGCTTAACAGTATGGCACGCCCGTTCTTCAACCTGCGGTCTTCTATATCCAACTGCATGGTATAATTATTACCATTTGCATCGGTTAAGTTAATAAAGGGTTTTAAGGCTTGCATGCACAAATAAAAACTGCTGCTTAAACAATTAATCTATCGTCCCAAAAATAT
>JAYUZA010000143.1:0-2642 GCA_043752145.1 Flavobacteriales bacterium | reverse complement strand
AGCTTGGACATAAATTAGACCCAACTATTCTTGCCGGTATTTTTCGTTTTCCGGAGGTAATTGCAACAGGAAACCAGGAATTGGACGAGAACGAATGGAAACAGGTATTGCAATTGATTCAAAAAGCTTGCGATAAATTAAAAGAGTTTCGCGCGCAGGAAGGAAAAAAACTCGAAGGCGATATGCGCACGCAGGTTGGAAATATCCTTTCGAATTTAAAAGCCATTAATCAATACGAAGGCGAACGCATGACCATTGTGAAGGAGCGTTTGATCAAAAATTTAACAGAGCTTGGATTGAAAGAAAACTTTGACAAGAACCGTTTTGAGCAGGAATTAATTTATTATTTGGAAAAGTTAGATGTGAACGAGGAAAAAGTTCGTCTTACGGGCCACTGCGAATATTTTATCAAGACCATGGAAAGTGAAGCATCTCCGGGACGTAAATTAGGCTTCATCGGTCAGGAAATGGGTCGTGAAATAAATACCCTTGGTTCAAAATGTAATCACGCGGAAATACAAAAACTGGTGGTTAAAATGAAGGATGATCTGGAGAAGATTAAGGAGCAATGCTTGAATGTATTGTAGAAGTAAGATTGTAGAAGTCAGAAGTGAGAATAAATTTTTACCGTGAAATCCCTTCTTACTTCTAAAATCTAACTTCTTACTTTTTAGACGAATTTAATTTTAAGCTACCAATTCGAAAAAGCCTTATCAAATATATCCTGGCACAACTGCTTGTTTATTTCATCCATCAAATCGTCTTCAACACGGCTTAATTCTTTAGCACTATCGTAATCGGCAAAACGCGTAAATGTTTGGGTGAAGTTTTTCTTTTCATCAAATTTATTTACATAGGTTGCCGAAACGCTTATCGATAAACGGTTCAATCCGGCAGTTTCATTGGCTTGAACTGCTATAGGACTAATATTATATCCTGTAATGACTCCCGTAAACTGTAAGTCGCCTGTACCCGAAACAATGTATAATTTTGTTTGCGCTAAAATTTGATCTTTTAATTTTTCGGTGATCTTTAATGGTAAATTCGGACTCGATAAAGCAGCATTACTCACGAACATTCCCACCGAAACCGACTTTGCTTCCTCAGGAATATCAGCTCCAGTAAATGAATAATTGATCTTACAACCGTTCAACCCGATCGCGATAAACAAAACTCCAAATATTTTTACGTATGTCTTCAATCTAACTTCTAAAATCTAACTTCTTACTTTATATCGAATTCTCTTATTTTTCTATATAGCGTTCTCTCACTTATTCCCAACTCACGTGCCGCGTACTTACGTTTATTCCTGTGTTTCGACAACGCCTTTTTTATCAATTCAACTTCTCTGTCCTGTAACGAAAGCGATTCTTCCACTTCTTCATGCACATCTATATCTTCAGGTTCAAAATTAACAGGTGAATTTACTTTCAACGGTGCTTCAATAGCAGCATTTCCGGTATGTATCAGGGCCGATGAATGGTCAGCTTGGTTAAACAAGCGGTTCATCACAGCTGCCTTATCCTTATTAACGTTAATACTACCACCATTATTTTGTATCATTTCAAAAACAAGTCCTTTCAGATCGTTCAAATCGTTTTTCATATCAAAAAGTACCTTGTACAACAATTCTCTCTCTGTAAATTCCTGATGTTGTTCACCCGAACCCAAATGAACGGGTAGGGGATTGGAGGTTTCTTTTGGGATATATTGTGAAAAATTTTGCAAATTGATCAGGCGTTCACTTTCAATGACTGAAATTTGTTCGGTAATATTTTTTAACTGGCGAATATTTCCCGGCCACGAATAACTTAACAATAATTGAACCGCTTCATCTGCCAATTTAATGGCAGGCATGCGGTATTTTTCGGCAAAATCATTGGCAAATTTTCTGAACAATAAATGAATATCATCTTTTCGTTCGCGCAAAGGTGGAATACTAATTGGAACTGTATTTAAACGATAAAAAAGATCTTCCCTAAATTTTCCCTTGCGAATAGCTTCGGGAATATTCACATTAGTCGCTGCAATAATTCTAACATCGGTCTTAATTACTTTGGAAGAACCTACTTTAATGAATTCACCTGTTTCCAAAACTCGTAATAAACGAACTTGTGTTTGCAAAGGTAATTCGGCAACTTCATCTAAAAATATTGTTCCACCATTTGCTACTTCAAAATATCCTTTTCGTGCATCACTTGCGCCCGTAAAAGATCCTTTTTCGTGCCCGAATAATTCCGAATCAATGGTTCCTTCAGGTATTGCACCGCAGTTTACAGCTATATATTGACCATGTTTACGTGAACTTAAATTGTGGATGATCTGTGGCATTATTTCTTTTCCGGTTCCACTTTCACCCGTAACAAAAACAGTCAGATCGGTTGGTGCAACCTGTACGGCTACATCAATTGCACGATTCAGCACAGGATGATTTCCTATGATTCCGAATCGTTGCTTTATACTTTGTACATTATTACTCATGTTTAATTTCTTGGTTATTAATTTTTGTATTCATTCATCAAACATCCCTCCACCACAAAAATTCTTCTTTTTTACCGACATTTATTCAGGACTTTTCATTTTAACCTGACCTTTTTTCCGTTTTTTGGATTTTCAATCTTATTTTTTAGCCGCAGATTTCG
>JAYUZA010000142.1:0-2650 GCA_043752145.1 Flavobacteriales bacterium | reverse complement strand
GGACTTAAAAAAGCGTTCGGTATGTGGTAAAATTCCAAATACACCAATAGAACCTGTTAGCGTAGTGTTTTCGGCATAAATTTTATCGGCTCCGCATGAGATATAATATCCGCCCGAAGCTGCTAAATCACCCATTGATACAATGAACGGTTTTGCTTTTTTAGCCAATTGCGTTTCGCGCCAAATAACTTCCGAAGCCAATGCGCTTCCACCGGGTGAATTTACACGCAATACAATTGCTTTTACCGACTTGTCTAAACGTGCTCTGCGAATTTCTTTTGAAAGTGTTACCGATCCAATGGTTTCGTGATCGCCATTCCCGTCAACTATATCACCGCTTGCATAAATTACCGCAATTTTATCACTTTTACTGCGGGCAACTTCAACCAGTTCGTTAGATGATCCTTCATCTTCCGAAAAACTCTTGTGGTATTTACCAATGCCAACAAGGCGAAATTTTTTATCGGTTTTAATACCCGACTTCTTTTTTAAGATGTCAATTACCTGATCACGGTAAACCAATTCGTCCACCATTTTATTATCGAGTGCTGAAATAGGGTTTTTAATAGTTGCACTATCGGCAAGTGACCATAATTTTTCAACCGAAATATTTCGTGCCTTTGAAATTGCTTCCAACATTTGTTTCCAAACTACTTGCTGCATGCGCGATATTTGTAAACGGTTAGGTTCACTCATTTTTTCATACATAAATGGTTCAACTGCACTCTTGAATTTATTTCCAGAACCACGTATAATTGAAACATCCAGTTCCAGTTTATCGATCATACCTTTAAAGAACATTAATTCGGTTGATAAACCTGTGTGCTGAATAAGTCCGGTCGAAAATAAATAAATTTTATCTGCCGTAGTAGCTAAATAGTAAGCACGTTGATCAAGTACTTCGCCATAAGCAATAATGAATTTTTTAGAGGTTTTAAAATCCATCAAAGCATTACGAACGGCTTCAATGGTGGCCATTCCGCCTTTAACAAACCCAAGGTCAAGAAAAATACCTTTTATATTATCATTTGTTTTGGCATGCTCAATGCTTTCAATGTATTGGTTTAATCCCTGCTTACCGTTCTCTTCCATACCGTTCATGTTGAAGGAGAATTCGCGGTGTGGACCATGGTCCACAATTTCGTTATCAAATGTGAGGTGCAGAATTGAGTTTTCTTTAATGACCGGTTTTTCTTCCAAGTCACCAAAATCAGAAAAGCCTGATGAAAGTGCAGCTGTAAGCATCCACACAAAAAGCAGGGTTACAATAAATCCGGCAACCAACATACCCAATGTTGAAGCTAAAAAGGTTTTTCCAAATCCCAGTGGTTGTTTTTGTTTCATAATTCAGTTATTTCTAAATAAAATTTCAAAAGCTAAATTAATGGAAGCAAATGGATTGAATTAAACATATACATTAGAGGAAAATTTACCGTACAAAAGGAAAAAATGAGCAATTACAGGTATTGCATATCAATTGGGTCCAATTTAGGCGATAAAACCCTGAATATAAAGAACGCTATTAAATTCCTGAACTTAGATCCCCACAAGGTCATTAAGGAATCGGGCCAGTATTCCTCGGCTCCCTGGGGTTATGAATCGACCAACGCTTTTTTGAATGCCTGTGTTTTGGTTGAGTCGGCTATACCACCGTTTGAATTTTTAAAACACATTAAAATGTATGAATCAAGTATGGGGCGAACCAAAGGGACCTCACAAGGGTATGAAGACCGGCTCATTGATCTTGATATTTTATTGTGCGGGAACGACAATATTATGAGCGAAACATTAAAACTGCCTCATCCTTTAATGCATAAACGTAATTTTGTTTTGGTGCCTTTGAATGAAATTTGTGAAGAAATTAAGCATCCTTTAATTAAAAAAACAATTGGTGAATTATTAAAGGAAAGCGAAGATAAGAGTGATATTTTTAAAATAAATGAAAAAACCGCATGAAAATAAATGTATTTAGAACGGCCTGTTTTCTATTGGCTTTAGGAGTTGTATTGGGCGCCTTTGCAGCACATGCCTTAAAGCAACAAATAAGTGCTGACAAACTGCTGATATTTGAAACAGGAGTAAGGTATCATATGATTCATGCTTTGGCATTGTTGATATTGTCATTGAATGCCTCTTTCTTTAAAGAAAAATTATTAAAATTCACGGTTCGCATGTTACTGGCGGGAATTTTTTTCTTTTCTGGTTCATTGTATTTTTTAAGCACGTTTGAAGTTACGGGATTATATGAAATAAGATCAATATTAGGCCCAATTACGCCAATAGGTGGTTTGTGTTTTATAACAGGATGGGTTGTTTTAGGATTCTCAAGAAAAGTGCCGCTTAAATAAAATTATTCTTGCTTTGACGGACACTTATGCGTTCCATACGTACAATAAACGCAGCAATCGCCATCTTTTGGAAATAATTCGGCTTGGCAATTTGTGCAGTTATATTTTATTTGACAAACATCGGTTGGCATTATTTCCTTTTTAGTGAAACCGCATTTCGGACATGTTATTTCGGTTTCGTCCTTAGTTAGCGTGCTTTTAGTTTCACGGGCTGGTGTTTCCTTCTCTGGAGTTGTGTTTGAAGAACAACCGGTCACTACCATTAAAAACAGCAACGACTTTAACAAATGTGTACAAAAACG
>JAYUZA010000141.1:0-6904 GCA_043752145.1 Flavobacteriales bacterium | reverse complement strand
ATGTGGGGAATATTGCGGGACTTATTAAGAAATCTTACGAGTTAAAAATTATTGAGTGACGACTTTTTGACAGTAATTCACTGTACCGTTATTCACATTAACAAAATACATACCTGGGGAAAATGAATTCAGGCTGATACTTTTTGTTTTTTCGCTAATAAAATTCTCAGCATACATTAACCTGCCGTGCACATCAAATATTTCCAACGACATATGCGATGTATAAAAATTTCCGAAATCAAATGTTATCGTTTCTTGAGCCGGATTAGGATATAGTGAAAAATTAGTTTCGCTATTTTCAATAATATCTATTGCACCATTAGCAGATAATTTATGAATATAATAGTCGGCAGAGCCATTGCTTGAAAAATTTGAAAATCCGGCATCGGGATTAAAATCACAGGTTCCGTAAAAATAACCGGATGTATAAATAGCGTCTTGCCATAACACAATATCGCCTGGAGTAATATTATCTATTGGTCCCGCTCCTCCCATTTGTTTTACCCAATTAAAATTGGCCAGGCTATCAAATTTCAGCAAATAAGAATTCCTTCCACCAATTGCAGTTAAGTTAACAGTGCCTGCACCTGGATCAACATCAATTGTGCCTGTAAAACCAGCTGATGAATATACATTCCCGGTGTCATCAACTGTAATTGTCGGGCTGTACTCTTGTGCAGAAGTTCCAATATTCGTTACCCATTGAAAATTTCCTGCTGAATCAAGCTTAATTATGTAGGAATCATCAGCTCCGGCAGAAGTTAAATTCGCTGTTCCGGCACCCGGATCGAAATCAGCAGTAGAAGTAAAAGTTCCTGAAATAATAAGTCCGGTATTTACATTAGATGCTATAGACCTTGCGGATCCAGATCCGGCACCAACAATTTGTTTAGCCCATATAAATCCTCCTGAGCTGTTTAGTTTTACAATATATGGATCCATTGCTCCACCGGAAGTAAGGTTAAAAGTTCCTGCACCTGGATCAAAATCACACCAGGCATCAAAAGATCCAACACAATATATATTACCTGCATTATCTAAACTAATTCCATCACCTAATCCATATGCCGAGTTAAAATGAACTGCCCAAACAAAATTTCCATTAGCGTCTAATTTTAAAACATAAGGAGCATAACTTCCCGTTGCCGTTAAATTATATACACCCGGACCAGGATCAAAATCAACTGTTGAATGAAAAAGTCCGGTTACGAAAACATTACCTGCTGCGTCAGATGTTACTGCCCATGCTTCATCGTTAGGAAATGCACCCATTTGTTTTGCCCACAAAAAATTTCCGTCATTATCAAGTTTACAAATGAAAATATCATTACCCCCATTCGATGCTAAATTAAAGGTATCGGCAGGTGAAGGATCAAAATCAGCAGTGAGTTCAAAAAAACCCACAATAAGAACATTCCCTGAAACGTCTACATCCATATCCAAATTTTGCACATTATTTGCACTACCTAATTTGCCTGCCCAAAGAAAATTTCCGGCCGAGTCAAGTTTTGAAACAAAGGTGTTGTAATACGAACCGGTAAGGTTAAACACCCCTGAACCCGGATCAAAATCTGTCGTTCCCCTGAATGCACCAGATGTAAAAATACTTCCATTCTGATCTAAATCCAGGAACCCCCCATACTCTTCCTCGGTGCCCCCCACAGTTTTAACCCACTCAAATAATTAAGAATAACACCGCGTGTTGAAGAAAACAACCAGCGAAATAAAAGTCAACCATTTTTTCATATTCTTTTCATTTTACTAATTAATAATAAATCTACAAGAGTTCACCTTCAAATAATCCAATAATATCTGCAAAATAGGTAACTTATTATTATAAAAATAAAGATTTTTACAGATGGGTGCTTTGATTTTGCGGAAATAGGTTTTTATTTCACCGATTGCAAAAAGAGTCGTTGCTAAATCAGGCTTTTTATACACCCCACGATGGAAGAATTCAGAAAAACTGACATAAAAAATTGGATGAATTATTAACAGGAAATTTGTTTACATTTGTTTGGTAATTATCTGACCTTTGTCATTTATGGTTATCAATGAGTATTTCAAATTAAGTAAGCGTATCAAAAAGAGTGTGAAAAAAATTTCTGCGCATCTGTGGCCGCGAAGCGCTTGTATTATCCTAAGCTATCTTTCCGTGTTTCTGTGTCAAAAAGCAGTTGCACAAAATGCCGATATCGATCTCCTGCGTAAAATTTATGATCCTACTCCGCTTAAAAGCGATAAGTTTTTTCTCAATACAGGTAAAACCGTAACACCGATCTCAATTGCCACACCCCTTTCCTATTTTCTGTTTATTCCTTTTACTGAAAAAGATAAAAGGGTGAAAGATCGCCTTATGTTCCAACACGGTGTTACAAGTTCGTTTTGTATTGTTGGTTCGGGACTTATTTCTTATGGATTAAAATATGCCATACAACGCGATCGTCCGTATGATACGTACACCGATATCATTGCCAAAGACGATCCGCATACATCTTCATTCCCGAGCGGACACACGACCTTTGCTTTTGCGACTGCAACAAGCGTGGCACTTATTGAACGCAAGTGGTATTATACTGTTCCGCTATATCTTTGGGCTGGTACTGTTGCTTATTCACGTATGCATTTGGGCGTACATTATCCGGGCGATGTTTTGGCCGGAGCGCTTATAGGCACGGGAACAAGTTTTTTTATGTATTATTTATGCAAAAAAAAGATTTTCGTTAAAAAGGGAGCAGCACCTTTTCCCGTTGAATAAGTGTTTTCAATACCACTTCCCATCTACGGTAAACAACGTAGTCTTCTTGACATTTCTGATGTCTGACATCTGATGTCTGATGTCTAAATACGTTAAAACACCTATACAATAGGTCTTGATATCCATCTACTTTTATGTCACTAAAACATAAACTATGAAAAAAATCATTTTAACTCTTGCAGTACTTTTTACCTGCGGGTTATTTACACAAGAGGTATTATCCCAAACAACCCAGGTTGAAAAAACGTATGCCTTGTCGGGAAAAGCTAGGAGAGGTACTCTTGGTAAAGTTGAGTATATAAACAGTAATTACATACTGTACTATATTACAAAGACCAACAGCAAAAAAATGAAATTTGAGGTTTATACCTTTGATAAAGATTTCAATTTTATAAGTAAAACCGATGAGGAGTTGGATTTTGAACAGGCAAAAACCAAATACAAATGGTTTAAGTTCGGTAAAGAAGAATATTCGGTTGAAGGATTAACAGTTGAACCAACAATGATGGGAACACTTCAACTTAAAAGAAAAAGGGTAACGCATTCATTTGATCCCATCCTTTTCGGCTACCGCAAAAAAACTGAATTGCTTGAAAAAGTAAAACCAAAAAGTGACGATGGAAACAAATTACAATATTACAGCCACTACGAAGATGATAACACGGGTGATGTATACGTTCTATGTGCCGAAAAACCAAAAGGTGATCTTGGTGCTATATACACCAAATATCATATCATGCAATTCAACAACCAATGTGATTTAGTAAGTGACCTTCCTTTAACACAGGAAGTAGCCATGATGAAAGTAGACGCTACAAAATTTGCCGATCTTGAAGTAAGTGAGCCGGGCATAAAATCATTGGGTGATATGTGCTTTGTTTTTGCTCCGGTAAGCTATAAAGGCATGACCACTCCTGAAGACAAAGATAAAAGCAATTTTAAATTTATTCGTGTAAACAATGATAACAAAAAAGTGGCTGAATTCAATTTCAGCTCACCATCACCCGGATGGAGAATTGACGACATGATCGTTGACTACAATACCAATGACATTTATTATTATGGTCCATCACAGGAAGGAAAAGACAGTTATTTCAACAACATTACTGTAACCGACAAAACAAAATTCAAAGCTGTTCAGTTAATGAAAATCCATGACAACAAATTCGAATATATGACATCAACCAATTTGGAAGAATTTGAAGCCAAATTGAAAACACCTCCTTCACAAAAGAAGGCACCGGCTTACAGAGGTAAAAAATTCAAAATTATAAATTACAATATCGCAGTGAACGGAGATTTTGTGGTAATGGGCCAAAACTTTGAAGTGAAAGAAGGAATTTCTTACCGTGATATCCTTGCGTTCCATTTTGACCAAAAAGGTGTTTTACGTTCACAATTCAGTTTAGATCTGTTAGAAAGTAACGATGTTTCAAAAGCAAATCAAACACCGCAACAATTTTTGGGTGGTGCCGATAAAAATAACTTATATTGGTTTGTAAGAGAAATCGATGGCATTACAGACGCAGGTCGCGTATTGACCTATGCCCGTATCGGAAAAATCAATTTGACCGATGCTACGCTTTCTGACTTTAAAATGATGGGTACGACCGGTAAAAAACCTGAGTTCTTCATTGACCCAAATTTCCCATACTTAGCAACCGAGGATCCAAGTACTATCGCCTTCTTTGGAGCCGATAAAAAAGAGAAAAACATTTGGTTTTGCAGAGTACATCTTGATTAATTAACAAAATTAAAGAAAACCGGTCCTAGCAATATGGCCGGTTTTTTTATTTATAGCTATATTAGCACAATGGCATTAAGTCAATATTTTTCAAAAACTAATCTCTTACTTGGTTTATTCGTTGTTAACGGACCAATCTTACTTTCGCAAAAACAAATTATTCCGCAAACGGGTCATTCGGGAAGTTTTGTTGTGAGCATAAGTAACGATGATAAACAAATGGCTACCGCAGGAATTGACGGACGATTATCGGTTTGGAATTTAGAAAAAACAAAAGCCGTTAAACATATTCATGTTTCTTCGAGCCCTTTGTTGTGTACTGATTGGAGTGCTGATTCAAAAAAAATTCTTGCTGGTGGAGTTGATTCCATATTGACACAATTTGATGCTTCAACTTACGCTAAGGTTCGCGAATTTAAAATGAGCTTCAGCATTACCAAAGCTGTGTATCATCCAAAATTAAACGCGGTTGCCATTGGCGGAAATACAGGAACAATATTGGTTGCCGATGCTGAGAACGGTTCGGTATACCATGAAATAGTTGTTGGAAGTTATATTACAGGATTAGAATTCAGCTCGAACGGAAATATTTTATTTGTATCGTCATGGGATAATGGTATAAATGTCTATGAAATGAATGCCGGAAAAAAAATGGTGAGTATTCCCATGAAAGATGGTGCCAAAACGTATAGCATGAGCGTTTCCAAAAACGATGAACTGGTTATGGCCAATCTTTCAAACGGAACTTCCGAAGTAATTAATGTTTTTAAAGCACAGGCATTGGGCAGTACCGAAAATCAGGTGTATTATAAGTCGGGTACCGAAACACTTTACAACGAACCGGCCATTACTTTTGATAATCAATTTGTGCTGAATACCGATAAGAACAACAATGTTATGATCGGTAGCAGAATTGACAACACACAAACCATTTATAAAAATGTTCTGTCGGCAGGAAAAGTTAATTCCATCACTCCTGCCAATAGGGGTGGATTTTTTATCATGACCGATGCAAACGGCAGTATGTGTATTGTTTATTTTGACGCAGCTGTTTATAAAAGCGAATTACCATTGGTATGGCGCAAAATACAATTCGTACCCGAGCGAATATTTGATGTGAGTTTTACGGAATACGATGATGTGTTAAGCATGAAGGGAAACGGTTACTACAATTTCAATATGCGCACCGGTGATTTAAACCGAAGGGATAACGATTCATCAAAAATAGGCACCTCCGAATATTTTGTACAATACACGGCCATTAGCGGTGATAACGACAATTATTATTATACCGACCTGATCAAACATATTGGATATGCAGTTGCGGTGAAAGGAAATCAAACAACACCCTTAAAGGCATTTGCGTACAGCAACGATACCAATGTTCTTGCGATCCAAAAAATGACCAATGAAATAATCATTTATAATATACCAAACAAAAAAATAGTTTACCAAAATAAGAGTACCGATGAGGCCCAACTGTTCAACGGGGTTTTGGACAATCAATTTGTTTTTCAAAAGAATGGCACCTTATTTAAGGTAAATCCTTTAACGGGCGAAACCAAAGGCATTAAATTAGAGAACAATAATCCAATACTATACGCCTGCAACGATACAAAAAACAAATCAACATACGTGATCGATAATTTTGGAAAAATAAGGGGATACAAAAATGAAACCGGTGAAAAACTTACGTTGCCGCTTATAATGGATGAAAAAGTGGCTAACATCATTACCACTTCTGAGAACGGGAAATATTTGGCTGTATCAGACGATAAAAAAATAACGATTATTGATCTCGCCACGTTTAAAAGTGTTTATGAAATTGAAAATACTTACGGTATAAATTATTCCATTTCATTTAACACCGCGGGCAATCATTTAGCTGTTGCCAATGAAGATGGGGTTGTACGGGTTTACGATGCCGATAAAAAACATCTTAAATTCAATGTACTGGCATCGCAACAGGATGGGATCTTGGTTTATGATGAAAACAATTATTACATGTCTACCAAAGAAGCCGCGCGACAATTGGTGGTACGTGATGGCGACTATACTTATTCACTTGAAAATTTTGACCTGTTTTATAACCGTCCTGATATGATCTTATCCAACATAGGTCTTGCGAATGAAAAACTGATCTCTGCTTATAAATTTGCTTTTGAAAGACGATTGAAGAAATTTAAATCAAAAACGGCTAAAACGGATGGAGATCAACCACAAATTACGCTGGTGAATAAAAATGAAATAAAGTCAACCACCATTTCAAATGAGATCGCCCTTAAATTTAAGGTGAGCGCAAATGAAACCTCACAAGCTAAAATAAATGTCTGGATCAACGATGTGCCTGTTGTACACGCAATAACATCTGCAAAAAAAGACGATTTTTTACAATATATAAA
>JAYUZA010000140.1:0-2655 GCA_043752145.1 Flavobacteriales bacterium | reverse complement strand
AATGGCAAAAGAATTATGAATAAGATGTATAAATAAATATTGAGATAAATCCCTAAATTAATTTCATTCAATATGAGCGATTGCAATAGGATCAAAAGAAAAAACCGGCCTATATTATTTACCAATACACTTACCATTATTTCTCTCCCTCCTCTGTTTGGATCAATTCCTTTTTATACTTGTTCCGTACAAGCATAACATTGTATACTGCGTTAAGATCAACGCCCAGTTTTACGCGAATATAGTGATGCGGACTCCCTTGTTTTATGCTTACGCTGTATACTGTTCCCACAAAAATATCGTTGGGAAAACGACCGCTTGTACCACGGGTTATAACACTGTCGCCACCAATTACACTAGCATCAAGCGGTATTCCTTTTAATTCAACCAGATCTGAATTTCTTCCATCCCATACTACAAGTCCATGTTCGTTATTGCGGCTCATGCGCACGCTTTGCATAAATTTTTCATTCAGTACCGTAACAATTGTTGCATAATGTTCGCTTGCGCTTTCAACAAAACCGATCATGGTACCGTTTGAAACAACACCCATTCCGCGCTCAACTCCGTTTTGTGAGCCGCGGTCAACCGTAAAATAATTGTTGCGTTTATTGACTGTTCCGGAAATAACATGTGCAGGTAAAAAATCAAACTGTTTTTGATACACCGAATCGCCCAATGAAACCTGACCGTTCTGTACCTGGTAGTGCGATGATCGTAAAAGCGAACGCAAATATGCGTTCTCTTTGAGCAACTGGTTATTGGTTTGTCGTAAGCTTAAAAACGAGGAGATCTCATTTTTCTTTTCAAGAATGTATCCGATGATCTGATTGGAAGAATTAAAAATAGCTTTTTTATGATAATTACTGCTGCCCGATAACAATGTGATAGCTATGACCTGAAGAAGCAGGAACAAAATAAAAAAATAATTTTTTACTATAAAAAGCCTGAGGGTGCGCATGGTTAAACGTTATTCAAAATAAAGGTCATTCGCGCAAACTTTTGTGTGAGGTCAACTATTTTTTCAACAAACCAATGTACTCATAAATGGTTTGCGACAAAATTGAAAACTAATCTTTGATAAGAAACTGGAAGCGGTCAATGTTCTTCAACGCAATTCCTGTTCCCCTTGCCACTGCGCGTAAAGGATCTTCGGCAATGTGAACCGGTAATTTTGTTTTCATGGAAATACGTTTATCCAAACCGCGAAGCAACGCACCACCACCGGCTAAATAAATTCCTGTACGGTAAATATCGGCCGAAAGTTCGGGTGGTGTCATTTCCAATGCAGTTAAAATAGCTTCTTCCACTTTTGAAATTGATTTGTCAAGTGCATGTGCAATTTCACTGTATGAAACAGTGATCTCTTTTGGAATTCCGGTCATAAGATCTCGTCCGCTAACCGCATAATCATCAGGTGCATTATCTAATTCGGGCAAAGCTGCGCCAACTTCAATTTTTATACGTTCGGCTGTACGCTCACCAACCAAAATATTGTGTTGCCTGCGCATATATTCCTCAATATCACTTGTAAATTCATCCCCGGCAACGCGAATTGACTTATCACATACAATTCCTCCAAGGGCTATAACTGCAATTTCGGAAGTACCTCCACCTATATCAATGATCATATTGCCCATTGGCTCCTCAACATCTATTCCAATACCCAAAGCTGCTGCCATGGGCTCGTGAATTAAGTAAACTTCTTTGGCTCCGGCATGCTCGGCACTATCTCTTACAGCGCGTTTTTCCACCTCGGTAATACCACTGGGGATACAAATAACCATACGCAAAGAGGGATTAAACAATCTCCGACCCGGACGAATCATCTTGATCATTTCACGGATCATGTGTTCAGCTGCATTAAAATCGGCAATTACACCGTCTTTTAGGGGGCGAATGGTTTTAATGTTCTCGTGGGTTTTACCGTGCATCATTTGAGCTTTCCGTCCAACCCCGATAATTTTTTTTGTGGTACGGTCAATTGCCACAATACTAGGCTCATCCACAACAACTTTATCGTTGTGAATGATCAGGGTGTTTGCTGTACCAAGGTCAATGGCAATTTCCTGTGTAAAAAAATCAAAAAGTCCCATGTTTTCGGTTGCGAAGCGCTAAGCTCCTTTTAATTAAAATCAAAGGTAAAATTAAATTAAAACGAAAGGTAAATAGTTCAAAAATATTAAACGATGTCCCTTTTGGTTTTTTGTACGTAGTTTTCAATTAAATGTTCGGGAAATTTTCAGATAAATCAATTCAACTAACAGGGTTGGCACATACGCACTAAATCTTATTGGGACGATCAATTTGATAAGGACTTAACGTTTTTGTTTAAATTAAAACCGTTTTTACGTTGTTTCACTCTCGGTTTTTCGTCTTTTGAAGCAACTTTTGGTTTATTTTTGATGTCTGATCAAAGAGTATTTAAATACGATTTTTATGAAACAAACTATCCTTTTTTTCTCGATGCTGTTCCTCGTTCTTGGCCATTCAATTGCCCAAGTGAATGAAACCCACTATTTTAATAGTGACGACTATTCGAAACTAAAGGCAAAAGGTGAACTTCCTGCTGGCAATGTTATTGAGCTTGGTAACCCTTCAAAAGAAATACCTTCAACCCCTGAAACGATTGAAACCGTTGGCACACGTGCCGGT
>JAYUZA010000139.1:0-2657 GCA_043752145.1 Flavobacteriales bacterium | reverse complement strand
AAAAATACTGGCTGTACTCATACTTATTCCCGTTATTCGTTTCATTGGCTTTAGTGGAAAGGACAATGTTGCAACAGTAAAACAAAATTTCGTTCTTTCACTCATCATTGGTACCGTTATAGGATTATTTTCCGGCATGATAGGTATCGGTGGTGGAATTATCCTCAGTCCCTTGATATTGCTCTTGCATTGGGCCGACATGAAACAAACGGCTGCGGCATCTGCACTCTTTATTTTTGTTAATTCCATTGCCGGTTTAATAGGTCTTTTGGTAAAAGGCACAGGTTTTTCGTCAGAAATTTATATCTTTATTGCAATAGCATTAGCAGGTGGACTAACCGGTTCGTACCTTGGCGCTAAAAAATTTGAAAGCATAATACTCAAATACATTTTAGCCGGAGTATTAATTATTGCGTCCATTAAATTATTGACCACATAAACATGAGCGAACAAACGCAACATATGAATTGTTATATTCTTGCAGGAGGAAAAAGCTCGCGCATGGGAATTGACAAAGGTTTGATCGAGCTAAACGGTAAAACCATTGTTGAGCATGTTATTGGTGTTCTTAAACCGCTTTTCAACGAATTGATCATTGTTTCAAATAATCCTGAATATTCAAAATTCGGTCTACCGGTAATTCAGGACCTGATAAAAGATAAAGGTCCGGCTGGCGGGATATATACTGTGCTTAATCATACCACTACCGAACACAATTTCATTGTAAGCTGCGACATGCCTTTTATTACGTCACGAGCCGTTGAATTTGTTGTTGAGGCATCGAAAGACTATCAAATAACTGTTCCTGTTTACAAACAAAAATACGAGCCATTATTTGCCGTATACTCAAAGTCGTGTGCGCAAGGATGGGAAGAGCAAATGGACAAAGGCGTATTCAAACTTCAGCTCATCATGAATAATTTTGAAACGCGGGAATTAAATGTTGATGGAAATGCGTTGTTCAATGATGATTTGTTTATCAATATAAATACAAAAGAAGATCTGGAAACCGCGAAAAGACAATTTATATAATATGGACCACAGATTAAAACAGATTTCCCTGATTTCACAGATAGGAAGGTATAAATCTGTGTAACCTGAGTAATCTGTTTTAATCTGTGGTTAAATAAAAGAAATAAATCAGCAGCGCAGCTGCGAAGAGATCTATAAAATATGGCAATTAGAGTATTGGTATTCGGACAAATTGACGATTTGGTTGGAAAACATGAATTGGAATTTCCGAATGTGAAAAGCACCGATGAATTAAAAAACGAACTTGTAAAACAATATCCTGGATTGAAGGGAATAACATATACAATAGCAGTAAACAAAAAAACAATCAATGGCAACACGATGTTAAACGGAAATGAAACCGTGGCATTATTACCTGCTTTTTCGGGAGGCTAAAATGAGTTCTAAAAACAATATACGATATGAGCGTCAAATAATTCTCAAAGAATTTGGTGAAGCCGGACAAAACAAATTGTCGCAGGCTAAAGTATTGGTGATCGGTGCCGGTGGATTGGGATGCGCAACTCTACCCTATCTTGCAGCAGCAGGTGTTGGCACTATTGGTATTGTTGATTTTGATAAAGTAGAATTGTCCAATTTACAGAGGCAAATTTTGTATACTGTTGACGATATTGGAAAACTGAAATCCGAAATTGCCGCAAAAAAATTAAATGAATTGAATCCTGAGATCACGGTTCAAATCTTCAAATTACAAATCTCAAATAAGAACGCTTTAGATATTATCAAAGATTTTGATCTTGTGATAGACGGTTCTGATAATTTCGCGACCCGATACATGATAAATGATGCTTGTGTATTATTGGCTAAACCTTTGGTATACGGAGCCGTTTTGCGATTTGAGGGTCAGGTTGCTGTTTTTAATTTAATTGATAACGATACAAACGTTAAAACCAATTACAGGGATCTTTTTCCGAATGAATCCTCTCCATCTGCAATTTCCTGCAACGATGTTGGTGTTTTGGGCGTATTACCCGGAATGATCGGTACGATGCAAGCAACGGAGGCTATAAAGATCATTACAGGCATTGGAAAACCGTTAAGCAATAAGCTTCTTACCTATAATGCGCTTAATAACACGTTTTATGATCTTGAAATATCGCAAACAAATACAAATGGTCCAAAAAGTAAAGAAGAATTTTTAAAACACAATTACGGATTTTCATGTTCATCAGACGAAATATCGGTTGAAGAATTTGAAAATTTACGAAATAACAATAAAGATATCCTTATACTTGATATACGAGAAGAAGGCGAATTACCACTTGTAAACGAATTCGAACATTTGAACTTACCGCTTAGTAAATTAAAAGAGGATTTTAAAAAACTTCCGGCTACAAAAACGATCGTTGTTTTTTGCAATTCGGGTCAGCGAAGTTTAGGCGTAAGTAACTTTCTTAAGGATAATCTTCCAAAAAGCGAAGTTTTATGTTTGTCAGGGGGAATTATTGAATTTAAAAAAATCCTCAAACCTATAAAGTAAATGAGCGAAAACAAAAGACATAAAGTATTTATTGAAGGCGCTATCAGTCCGACATTTATTTCGGATAGTATCGCTAAGCATTCATCAAAGTTTGACATTGGTGCTCACGCTATCTTTTTAGGTCAGGTGCGCAACGATATTTTGG
>JAYUZA010000138.1:0-16280 GCA_043752145.1 Flavobacteriales bacterium | reverse complement strand
ACCCGCCACGATTTAATAAACGATGAAATTTTGTCAAGCCGAATTCCTGTAACATTCGAACAGCCGGAATATTTAATGAACGTGCCAAAGCGGCCGATGCTGAAACGGCTCCATCATAACTTTGCGAATAATTTTTTGGTAAATATCCTGTTAAATGTAAAGGAACATCGGGCACCAACATATCGGGTGTTATAGAACCTTCTTCGATCATTGCGGCAAATAAAAACGGTTTTAAAATACTTCCGGTACTTCGTGGTGCTTGGGCAACATCTACATCGCATCCATGCTCATTCAACTTATCGTCATCGGTATTTCCCATATATGATAATACCTCTCCTGTTTTTGTGTCGATGACCAAACACGCAGCGTTATGAATTCCGTTTAATTTTAAACGTTTATTATGCATTTCAACAATGGCCTTTACTTTTTGCTGAATGTTTTTATCAATGGTGGTAACAATGTTTTGACCCTTACTTTTTTCCTGAATTAATTTTTCGATGAGGTGTTTCGCCAGCATGGGCAATTGCGGTGGCTTTTGCGGCAATGGTTCCGACAATGCCAATTCATACGTGGTGCGATCAATATCACCCACAACGAACAACCGTTTTAATAAGCGGTTTCGCTTGCGCAATAATTTCGCTTTATTTTTTCCGGGAAAAATTAATGATGGGGCATTTGGTAAAACAGCTAATGTTGCGCTCTCGGCCCATGAAAGCTGATCGGGCATACGGCCAAAATAACGCCAGGCTGCAGCGTCAAGCCCCACAACGTTACCTCCCATGGGTGCATTGGATGCATAATAGGCAAGAACTTCTTTTTTCGACAAACGCCATTCCAAACGTGTTGCCATAAATGCTTCGATCATTTTTTGGAAAATTCCCCGTGATTTTTTTTTGCGCATCATGCGTATGACCTGCATGGTAATGGTGCTTCCGCCACTTACCACTTCGCCTGCTTTAAAGTTTTGTTTGATGGCCCGTCCTATGGCCATAAAACTTACACCCCAATGACTGTAAAACCTCCGGTCTTCAAATTGCACAATGGCTTTTTCAAATTTTGTGGGGACCTTAACATTGTGGGGGAAACGCCACTGACCATCATCTGCAATGCGCGCGGCCAAAATAGCTCCGTTCCGGTCCCTTACAACCGTACACGTGGGGTCTTTAAACAAATCGCCTGGCAAACAGAAAATATACCAAAGCAAGAACAAAAAGAAGGCGCCCCGCCACCACCAACGGGTTCGGTAAAAAAAGGCCCTTATTTTTCGTATAAATTGCAATTTCAAGGTAAAACTACTAAGTAATAACGAGGATTTTGAGAGAATTTATTAATTGCATGGTATTTGTTATCATACGCTTGATAAGTCGGGTAAAAAATAAAATAGCCCATATGAGAGATTTGTCTAAATTTAACCAAAGAACACACTATTTATGAAAAAGAACATTTTAATCATTTCCCTTGCTGTATTTACTATAATTGGTTGTACTGTTCAAGATGTACTTAACAATACCAATACCGTTTTAAACGGTGGCGGTGGTGAAAAAGGATTAACCAACGACCAGGTTATTGCCGGTTTAAAGGAAGCACTTACAGTTGGTGCAGGAAATTCAGCTACTGGTGCTTCAGCAAATGACGGCTTTTTTAAAAATCCAAAAATATTTTTGCCGTTTCCTCCCGATGCTATTAAAGTAAAAGAAAAAGTTGAAGCCGTAGGATTTCAACCACAAGTTGAAAAATTTGTAACAACGCTTAATCGCGCGGCCGAAGAAGCTTCAAAAGAAGCAAAACCGATCTTTGTAAACGCCATTACTTCAATGACCGTTGCAGATGGATTTACTATTTTAAAAGGAGCCGACAATGCGGCTACAAAATACCTTGAAGATAAAACTTCAGGTGCATTGTATACAGCATTTAAACCAAAGGTTCAGGCAGCCATTCAAAAAGTTGAATTAACTAAATACTGGAAACCGATCATTGATAAATACAATTTATTAACGGCTCTTTCGGGTGGCGATAAAATTAATCCGGATCTGGAAGATTATATAACCAAACGTGCCATGAGCGGATTATTCTCTCTTATTGCTGATGAAGAATTAAAGATCAGAAAAGATCCTATAGCGCGTGTAAGTGATTTGTTGAAATCTGTATTCGGTAGTTTGGACAAGAAATAATTTGAAACAATTATAAGGAAAATATTTGGCGGCCTGCATTGCAGGCCGTTCTCTTTAGCCGCAGATTTCGCAGATTAACGCAGACAAATACAGACAAATACAATTAACAATGAATACAATAGAAAATTTAAAAGATTGGACAGTATATGAACCTTCGGTTCAATACGGAGAGAATTATCCGTTAAAAAACGAAACGTATGAAATTTTAGGCAAATGTTTTGAGGTGCATAAAACCCTTGGCAAAGGATTCCTCGAAGTGATTTATAAAGATGCGTTGGAAATTGAATTTAATGGTGCTAAAATTGGCTATGAACGAGAAAAGGAGTACCCTGTTTTTTATAAGGATACACTTTTAAATAGAAAATTCAACGCTGATTTTGTCGTTTTTAACGATGTTATGTTTGATGTTAAAGCAGTGGCCGGTGTTATTGACGAACATTATACCAAGGTTTTAAATTATTTAGCCGTTTCTAAATGCAAAGTTGCTTTACTGGTTAACTTTGGCGAAAACTCACTGAAATTTAAACGAATTGTTTTGACGAAATAGAATTTATCACCAAAGTGAGCGAAGCGAACGATTATATCATGTTAAATTGGCGCACGTTGGTCAATCTGCGGTAATCTGCGAAATCTGTGGCTAAAAAAGAACTTTAATACATATAAAAAATGCATAACATCTCCATTGATAAAAGTGATTCGCCTGTTGAATCATCAGAGCTGATCGTAACAGCCCAAGGTGCTATCTATCATTTAAACCTGCTTCCCGAACAAATTGCCAATACCATCATTGTTGTGGGTGATCAAAACCGTGTGCACGAAATCTCCAAACATTTTTCCCGCATCGATCATAAAGTAAGTAATCGAGAATTTATTACCCACACCGGCATCTATAACAACAAACCAATTTCGGTTTTATCAACAGGAATAGGGACCGATAATATCGATATTGTATTGAACGAGCTTGATGCGTTGGTGAATTTTGATCTGAAAACACGTACCATTAAAAAACAAAAAACATCACTCAACATTATTCGTTTGGGAACTTCAGGTTCATTACAACCTAACATTCCGGTTGATGGTGCTGTAGTATCAAAATACGCAATAGGATTTGACGGAGTTTTGCCTTTTTATAAAACCAGTTACGAAGCCGATGAATTAAGTTTGGTTGATGCATTTAAAAAACATACACAATGGGATGCCGCTCTAAATCCACCCTATGCAGTAAAAGCAAATGATACTTTATTTGATCTTTTACAAAAGGATAATTATACCGGCATTACGGCAACAGCCAATGGATTTTATGGTCCGCAGGGTAGAATTTTGCGCCTTGAACCTTTTAATGCACAACTAAACGAAATGTATTCTTCCTTCGAATGGAATGGATTAAAACTGACCAATTACGAGATGGAAACCTCGGCTTTGTACGGTCTGGCAGGACTCCTGGGCCATAACGCCTGCACCATTTGTGCTATAATTGCCAATAGATACGTAAAGGAATACAGCAAAGATTATCACCAAACCATTGATAAGCTTATTGGTACGTTGCTCGACCGATTAACAGTCTGATTGTTGATACAAATCGACCCTTGTTAAGGATATCCCCTTAAGTCACCGTAAATTAGGGATAACAAACCGCTCGCATTTACGTTTATATTCTAAGTTAAATTTACAATGATCAACCAGGCACAGGTAAAAGCCATGATAAGTTTAATGGATGATCCCGATGATTCCATTTACAGTCAAATTAAAGGGCAATTGCTGGCCATGGGTCCTGATGTAATTCCGGTTTTGGAAAACGAATGGGAAACCACCGATTATGGTTTAACCTTTCAAACGCGCATTGAACAATTAATTCATGAAATACAATACAATTCGGTTCGACTTAAATTAGAAGACTGGGTTGAAAAAGGCGCCAACGATCTTTTGGAGGGTTGTTTAATTATTAATCGTTATCAATATCCTGATTTAGATGAAGCGCGCATAAAAAAACGCTTACAACAAATGAAACACGACATTTGGCTGGAGCTTAATGAAAATCTTACAGCCTTTGAGCAAATACGGATCATTAATCATATTCTTTTTGATATTTACGGTTTAAGTGCCAACAAAAAGAATTTTCACGCACCACAAAATTCGTATTTGAATATTGTGTTGGATACCGGAAAAGGAAATCCGTTAAGTTTATCCATCATTTATTCGCTCGTGTGTCAGCAACTGGAAATTCCTGTTTACGGTATTAATTTACCCAATCATTTTGTATTAGCGTATATGGATCGGTTTAACATTATGCGCATCAATGAAGGCAAGCACGAAGAAGTTCTTTTTTATATTAATCCTTTTAGCCGTGGCAGCATCTTTAACCGCAAGGAAATTGAACAGTTCTTAAAGCAGCTGAATGTCGATCAACACGAAACCTTCTTTTACCCATGCAATAACATAACCATCATAAAACGTATGATAGCCAATCTGGTTGGGGCTTACGAGAAATCGGGGCAGGCCGATAAAGGCGAAGAATTAACCAAATTATTAAGCCTTTTCCCGGTAGAATAAGCCTCTTTTTCTTCATTTTTTTGAATATACAGGAATACGAATTTTTGCTATATTGACCCTTATAAAATCATTTATAATGGGACGTAACGACAACAGCGCAGGCTTTATCAATTACAAGTTTAAAGAACTCAATACCTATTGCGATACCGAGTGGTTAGGCGATGGTAAAAAGAAGTACCGCAAGGTTTTCAATAAACACGAAGTTGGTTATTTGTATTGTGAATTTAGTTTCTACAACAAACTTTTTGATGAAGAAGATTGGTCGTGTAAAATTGTTTTAACGGTAAATAAAATTGAAGGTCGTACGCCAACTAAGATTACCGATATTACCGTTGAGAAAAAAATCCTGAAAGAAGAAAATGTTGCTTATGTTCGCGAAGGATGGGGAAATGCCGGTGCCGGTGTTTTCTGGACAAAAGGTCAGTACGAATGGGTAGCCACCATTGACGATAAAGTTGCGGGCTCGATGAAGTTTAATGTGGAAGATGAAGAGCCTGTTACCGAAACGAGCAATCCGTTCTTTAAAATAAATAAAGTGAATTTATTTGAAGCCGACAGTGCAGAGCCTGCCCTTGACCAACGAAAATATTACACAACGTTTCACGCAAAAGAAACCCGTTATATGTGGGCCGAAGTGCAATTGGAATCAAAACTTGCGCACGATTTTAATGTTGAATTAATTTTTAACTTTTTCAACGATGAAAATCAATTCAAAGGTTCAACCAGCGAATGTTTCATATTTACAGGTAAAGAAAAAATCATATGTTCAGGTTGGGGTTCTTCCAAAGGTAGAACATGGGCCAACAATAAATATACGGTAGAGGTTTTATTCATGAACATTCTTATTGCAGTTATTCCCTTTGAAATGGCCGATGAATTTATAGAGGGGAATGCCGAATTATTTACCACAAAAGACATGGGTAAAGGCGTTCGTATGAGTGACAGTGGCGAAGGAAGTGAAAAAGATCTTACCTCATTATTAGCCGATATGAACGAGCTTATTGGTATGGATAATGTAAAAACAAAGATCAACGATTACATTAATTACCTGAACTTTGTTAAGCTAAGAAAAGAAAAAGGATTTGAGGAAAATGAAAAAATAAGTTTGCATGCTGTATTGACCGGAAACCCCGGAACAGGAAAAACAACGATTGCACGTATTCTTGGAAAAATATATAAGTCCATGGGTTTATTGTCCAAGGGGCATGTGGTTGAAGTAGATCGTGCCGACTTGGTTGCCGAGTACATTGGTCAAACCGCTCCAAGAGTGAAAAAGGTAATTGAGAAAGCCCGCGGTGGAATATTATTCATTGATGAAGCGTATGCGTTACACCGAAGCGATGATGATAATAAGGATTTTGGAAGAGAAGTAATTGAAATTGTGATGAAGGAAATGAGCGATGGAAAAGGCGATCTTTCGGTTGTTGTTGCAGGATATCCAAAAGAAATGACAGGCTTCTTGAATTCAAATCCGGGATTAAAATCACGTTTCAATCATTATTTCCATTTTGATGATTATATGCCTGATGAATTGATGGCCATTGTTAAACTGGGATTAAAAAATAAAAAATTGAATGTAACGGATGACGCCTATATGTTTTTAGAAAGAGAAATTACGGATGCTTACCGCGGCAGAAATAAATCATTCGGAAATGCCCGTATGGCACTGGGTGTTGTAGATGAGGCGAAAATGAACATGGGTCTTCGTTTAATGAAAGCTCCAAAACCCGATGAACTTTCGGCTGAGGACATGTCGACCATTACCATCAAAGATGTTGAACGCATGTTTACCGCAAAACTTCACAAAGAACTTGACATTAAAATTGACCAGCCTTTGTTGCGTGATGCTATGAGTGAACTGGATGTTCTGGTGGGAATGGAATCGGTGAAAAATGAAATTTTGGAGCAGGTAAAACTTGTAAAGTATTACAGGGAGATCGGCAAAGATGTAATGAATAAATTTTCGTTACACAGTGTGTTCACCGGAAATCCGGGAACGGGTAAAACTACCGTGGCGCGTATATACGCAAAAATATTAAAAGCGCTTGGTTTGATAGAGAAAGGACATTTGGTAGAATGTGACCGTGAACGATTGGTTGCCGGATATTCAGGACAAACCGCTATAAAAACAGCCGAGTTAATTGACCTTGCAATGGGGGGCGTTTTGTTTGTGGACGAGGCTTATGCTTTACAAATGGGAGGACACGATCAGTTTGGATCGGAAGCCATCAATACACTATTGAAACGGATGGAAGACCACCGCGGAGAATTTGTTTTAATTGCTGCCGGTTATACCGACAACATGAATGAATTTTTGAAAACAAATCCGGGTTTGCAGTCACGTTTTGAAAAAATAATTCAATTTCCCGATTATACTGCGGTACAATTGATGGAAATAGCCACTAAATTATTTGCTTCCGAAAATTTAAAACTGGACGAGGAAGCAACAGCTCACCTACATGAGTTTTTACAGGCTTCCTACGAAAAACGCGATAAGTTTTTTGGAAATGCGCGTGAAGTACGAAAAATTGTACAGGAATCCATTAAAAACCAAAACTTACGCATGGCCGAGATGGATTCTGCGATACGCACCAAGGAAATGATAGGACTGGTTACCAAAGTGGATGTTGCCGAATTTGATGCCAAGGCAATTGATGCTAATAGAGGTAAAAAATCGATTGGATTTAAATAGTTTCAAAAAAGTAAGAAGTTAGATTGTAGAAGTAAGAATTGATACTCAGGACTGGATAGATCCAGACTTAAATTCTAACTTCTTTACAACCTCTTGTTAATATAAGCCTGGATGTGGTTTGATTTACCCGTTTTCATTGTGTATTTTAGCTCAATGAAAGTACTATTGGCTATAACCCTCTTTACCGTGTTCGCTTTGTCTTCAACACATGCTTTTTCGAGCACGGACAATCGATTAAAAAATCAAGGAAAGCTTCTTGCGATGGTTGATTCAAGTGATAGCGGAACCTCCATGACCCTTGAAAAAGCGAATAAAAACGAGGAAGCAGCGAAAAATAATCGAAGCCGGTTTTTTCCCATATTTTTTTCACCTTTGATCATTGTAATTATTATAATTGCAGCTAAGCGAAGAAAAAAACGCAACGAAGAAAATAAAAAATAATATTTATCTATGACAAGTACCGCTCCTATTGACCCATTACTTCCGGAACAAAAATTAAAGTACACCAAAACGGCCGCCATTTCGGTTGTAATTGCCAACATGATCGGCACAGGTGTTTTTACCTCTCTCGGATTCCAGGTATTGGGTCTGCCCGATGCATTTACCATCATGATGTTATGGCTTTGTGGAGGCATCATAGCCTTGTGCGGAGCATTTTGTTATGCTGAGATCGCCACCCGTTTGAAAGAATCAGGTGGAGAATATTTATATCTCTCTAAAATATTTCATCCCGCTTTAGGATTCACCAGTGCATGGATCTCGTTGTTCGCAGGATTTGCAGGAGCTATTGCTGCCAGCGCGCTTGCGTTGGGAAAATACTCGGCTCCATTATTTGGTTTTAATCTTGAACAGGATGGCGATCCTTTTTTTACCCCTCAAAAAATGGTCGGACTTGCTGCGTTAGTTCTTTTATCGTTAGTTCATATACGCGGTGTTAAAACAGGCGGTACGGTACAAACCATTTTAACCGGATTAAAAGTTTCGCTCATTGCTTTTTTCTGTATTGCTCCGTTCTTTGTAGGAGGTTCTTTTACGGGTGTAGCAAGTTTTGCGCCACAGGAAAATTCCAGCGAATTTATTTTCTCTATGGCATTTGCCGGTTCATTGGCATGGGTCATGTTCGCTTATTCAGGTTGGAATGCCGCTGCCTATATTGCAGGCAATGTGGAAAATCCAAGACGAACACTTCCCTATTCACTTATTTTAGGAACTTTCGTTGTTACGCTTATTTATCTCGCACTTAACGCCATGTTTTTAGCAACTACACCCATTGGTGCCTTAGCAGGAAACGAAGATGTTGGGAACATAGTAGCCTTAAAAATATTTGGTGCCGACTTTGGAATGGTATTTTCAGGATTATTCAGTTTAGCTTTGCTCTCAACCTGCAGTTCTATGATCATTGCGGGTCCGCGTGTATTGGAGAAAGTAGGAAAAGATTATTCATTCTTTAAAGTGCTAACACGAAATTCAAAAGGCGGTACACCTACCATAGCCATTATTGTTCAGGCTTCCATTGCCGGGATCTTGGTAATGGTTTCATCGTTTAAAGACATGATCGAATATATTTCCATTATTCTTACGTTTTTCAGCACACTTACCGTTATTGGTTTAATGGTATTGCGCAGCAGGGATAAAGACAAACATGTCGAAGGTATTTTCAAATCACCCCTTTATCCTTTGCCCGCCATTATATTTATTTGTGCTGCCATATGGATGGTCACTTATTTTGCCCAGGAAGATCCATGGAAATTGCTCTACGGGTTTTTAAGTATGATTCCCGGAGTGATCATTTATTACCTTACAGCTAACACAAAAACGGCTTAAAAGATGTACATTTACTCACAATAAACATATGCGCTACACAGTACTACTTTTATTTCTACTCTTCTTAGCTTCCTGTAAAAACGAAAGCACGAAGGAGAATACCGGAACAGGATCTTCTATTGACAGTATCAGCCCTAACCGAAACAAATCTTTTTTCACATCCAAAGATAGTTTGCAGGATGATCTTGCGCGTTATTTGGCAGGATTACCTCAAACACATAAAAATAAATTCCAGGAATTGGAAGCAGAAGTTTTCTGGAAAAATTATTCGTCAAAAATGAATGTCACCTGGAATAAACTTAAAGAAGACCGGCTGAATCCTATCGAAGATTGGGATACCACTTATTTTTCAAAAAAAATTACCGATACATTGCCCCTTATTTATCCGTTCTCGGGTCCCGATGTCATGCATGCGTATTATCTTTTTCCAAGAGCAAAAACATATATTTTACTAGCACTTGAACAATTGAATGACCTTCCTTCGCTAGAAAAATTAAACCGCGACAGTCGCAAATTATACTTTAGTAGTCTTGAAAATTCGTTGAGGGATGTGATCTCAAAAAGTTATTTTGTCACTACACATATGGGCAGCGACCTCCATACCGAAAAAGTGAAAGGTGTTTTACCTATTCTTTATTTTTTTGTTTCCCGCAGTGGTTTGGAAATACTCCAGGTTGAACAATTGGTATTGGATTCACTAGGCAATACGGTAAAATCGAACTGGGTCAAAACCGGAAAAAAAATAAAAGTGGTGAAATTGATCGTTCGTGACATGAAAACCGATTCAGAAAAAAGCATTTACTATATCAGTTGTAATTTATCCAATACAGGAATGAATTTTTCACCTGAAGTTTTAAAGTTTGTTGCCAAACAGGGCGAATGCAATACATTTATGAAAGCGGCTTCGTATATGCCGCATTATTCAACTTTCAAAATATTACGTGATCAATTAATTTCTCAGTCACAATCTATTTTTGAAGATGATACCGGTTTTCCTTACAAACATTTTAAGAATAAGAAAAAATACGATGTCACTTTGTTTGGAAGGTACGCACAACCTGTAAAGGATTTTGGCGATTATGCTTTTCAAAAAGACCTGGATTCTGTTTACAGAAAAGATAGCTTGAAGATACAGCAGTTAGGTTTTCATTTAGGATATCATTGGGGAGATAAGAAGCAAGCGATACTTCTGATAAAAAAGAAATAAAAAAAAGAAAATCAGAAAGGTGAGATCAGAAATCAGAAAAATTTCGAAAATGACCTTTGTGGTTCTTCGTGTCTTTAACTCCTTATTGATTTCTTCTACAGGAGTCGTTGAATGCTGGCGCGCTTGTGGCAAGAAATGAGAGAGACCCTATTCCCCCGCTGAAAGTCGCGGGGATGGGCATCGAACCAAAAACTACATTAAATCATTTGCCAAATTAGCCAGCTCACTACGTTCACCTTTTTCAAGTGTGATGTGCGCTACCAATTTGTTTCCTTTTAACTTATCAATTACATAAGTCAATCCATTACTGTGTTCATCCAGATACGGTGTATCGATCTGATAAATATCGCCCGTAAAAATTATTTTGGTTCCTTCACCGGCACGTGTAATGATGGTCTTTACTTCGTGTGGCGTTAAGTTTTGTGCTTCATCAACAATGAAATATACATTCGAGAAACTTCGTCCGCGGATATAAGCCAACGGAGTCACCAGAATTTTTTCGTGTTTTACCATTTCCTCAATCGCCTTGTACTTTTTTTCGTTCTCCGAAAAATTACTCTTGATGAACTTTAAATTATCCCATAACGGTTCCATATAGGGATTAATTTTTTCCTTGGCATCGCCAGGCAAATAACCAATGTCTTTATTACTTAAAGGAACGATCGGTCGCGCTAAAATAATTTGGTGGTATTTTTTTACCTGTTCAAGAGCACTAGCCAATGCCAACAATGTTTTTCCTGTTCCTGCAACACCTTGTATGGTCAATAATTTTACATCGTCATTCATTAACGCATGCAAAGCAAATGTTTGTTCAGCGTTGCGTGGTTTAATGCCATACATGTATTGTTTCTCTACACGCTCTAACCGATCGGTAACCGGATTGTAATACGCCAGTGTTGACGATTTTTCGTTGCGTAAGATGTAAAAATGATTGTTCTCTTTGTGTTCTCTTAATATTTCAAGGTTTTCGGTATGACCTTCGGTAAATATTTTGCGAATTTCTTCGGCATCAACCCCATCAATAATTGTTCGTCCCGAATTAAATTCATCAACGTTATGAATTTTCCCTGTTTCATAATCTTCGGCCGAAACATTTAAGGCCTTACCTTTCAAACGTAAATTAATATCCTTTGAAACAAGTACCACCTTTTTGTCGGGCTCCTGTTGCATTAAGGTAAGTGCTGCATTTAAAATATGATGGTCGGCTTTACGCTCTCCGAACGCCTGGTTGGCATCAATGCCTTTGGCACCGTTACTCATTACAATTTTAAACTTTCCCTTACCAGCACCTTCTAAAGGTATCCATTCGGTAAGTGTATAGTTGGCCGATAATTTATCAAGGATGCGAATAAATTCGCGTGCTTCAAAATTTTTGGAATCGTTTCCACGTTTAAAATTATCAAGCTCTTCTAAAACGGTGATAGGAATTGCTATATCGTGTTCGGCAAAACTATTGATCGAATTATGGTCATGAAGAATTACTGAAGTGTCGAGAACAAAGATCTTTTTCTCGTTTGATTTTTTGGCTGCGGTCATGCGGGAAATATTTCCTTTAAATAAGCGAATGATTGCGTTAAAAGCGATCGAAACTTAAAATGGAATTAACAATCGTGTTTTAATAATTAGTTTGTTGAAAATTAGCCTACTAAAATGCAAATTTAGGGCTTTTTGAAAAAAATCCCTTTACTATCAAGGACTTTGGGTTTTCAGCCTAGTCGGGTCATTGCATAAATTTACACTTAAGATTGACGAATCAATAAAATTTACGGTTTTCGCGTTAGTCAGGGTTAAGCTAACCTGACTTTTAAGGCAATTTAGTCGAAAAAATTTATGATTTTTTTAGAAATTCGGGCACAGCTTAAACGTTTAATCAGTCAAAACAACCGTTTCTTCATATTGGTTCAACTTTTTTGGTTTTCATGCGTCTTAATATAAAACACACACATATGACACGCCAGGAAAAAATAGAATTCATCAAAAGCAGCCGCTACTTTGGATTCGCTTACCTCAATTTGGAAGACACGCAGGATACAAGGCTTGATGAAATTATTAAGAGTATTGTAGACCTAATGCAGAAGGATGAAGTAAAGGTAAGAGGAAATGACTTAAGGGATTTTTGTTTATATCTGAATTGATCACTAATTATGAAAGACTAGATTCAACGTGCGGCCAAAAACAGCCAAACTAAATTTTCTATCTCGAACTTTAAAGAAAATTTGAATTTAAAAAATAAAGGCGGTCTCATCGGGGCGCCTTTTTTTTATTCTATGTGTTTACAAATGATGTTTTATTGTTTAATGATCTTGGTTGCCGAGAACTCTCCGTTTTCCAACACGGCTTTCAATTCATAAATTCCGTTTGCCAAATTATCAATTGATAAATTACCTCTGTAATCGCCAATTGTCTTATTCATCACTATTTTTCCTGTAACATCAATTATCATGACGTTGGTGATACGTTGTGGCGACTGAAAATTCAGAACATCGTAAGCAGGATTTGGATAAACCATGAATGTGGTTGGAACAGGAAGTGGATAAACTATTTCACCTGTGATCCTAAATTTATCAACTGCAGCTTCAAAAGGTTCATCATTCCAATAATCCTCAGCCTGAATTTTAATTGTTAAGCCCGATCTTTGAGATGTGAAATCAGCTACTCTTAGAGAAACAGTTGTCCATTCTTTGTGCGGAAAATTAAAATACGTTTCACGCGCCATCAAAATATCTGTTCCATCATTGATGAATACCGTAACCGCGTTTCCTCTTTCGGTTGAGTCGAAATTATATTCACCTATCCACAGATCAAAGTTAATATAGGGATCAACATAATCTGTAATATCTATAAGGGGCGATGTAATTGTTGTGTGGCCAAGGCCAAGATTATCAGATCCTGTTCCGTTCTCTGTTACAAAAGCCATATCAAAACAATCATCTTCCTTATCATAATCGGGATTAAGTGAGCTTACACCATTTGGTTTTGCACGTTCCCAGATACCGTTTGTTGCGGTTGAATTTATTTGCCATTCCATATCGGTGCTAAAATCATCGTAATATCCTTTATCAAGATGCATTGTCCATGGACTATTGACTGTATTAATATTTACATTGCTGTCGCAATAGGTTTCATGACCCCATTTCGTAAAAAATATATTGCATGAAGTATTTGCCGGGTCATTAAAAATTTGGGGAAATGAAAAATTTCCATACAAGTCAGAATATGCAGTATAAGAATAAACACTGTTTTGGATCTCAATTTTTACATCCTTAATTCCTGCTTCGGAAACATTTTCAATAACCTTACCGGTTAAACTAAAATATGTAATCGGTTGCAATTGCACATCAAGGGTAATTACACTATCGTTAATTAATGAAACATTAAACGTATCTGTTACATATCCCATTTTACTGAAAACGACCTGAAAATTTCCACCGGTCGCATTTCCGGTCGAGTAGTATCCTGCAAAATCGGTTTGATCATCATTTGCAACACTTAGCATCGAAACATTCACATTATTAATTGCACTTCCAAAAACAGCATCGGTAACATGACCTTGCAAACGCGCAGCTCTCACATAATTCGGAGCAAAAATAAAAAGACCGTTATATCTATCCGATACAATAATATTACCTGAAGGAAAAAACGGAAAAGCGCCCCACGCTCCAATAAATCCTGTTGACGATGTTGAGTCGGTATCATAATGTGCTATCTCTATCATATTATCAGGGTAACTAACATCGTGAATAGTTATTCCTTCTGAATAATAAGCTGTGACTAAAAAATCATTTATAAAATAGGTGTTGTGAGGAGTTGCTAAACATGAATCGCTTCTTTTAATCCGGTCGATTTCCGTAATATTATTAAAATCAGAAATGTCATAGGCACCGATCCACGCTCCTGAAACTTCATCGGTTGTAAATAAATAATTTCCATTATCAGACAACCAACAATTATGCGTAAAATTTTTGGGCGTTGATTCAATAGCCAATACCTGAATATTGATTGGGTCACTTATATCAAGTACAGAAAGAAAGCCTTCGGTTATGTTTGCACAAAACAATGTGTCTCCACTGGCGTACGAATCATGTACGTACCATTCCTGAAATGAACCCATTTCCTCAGGATATTTCGGGTCAAATTTAAGATCATAAATAATTACTCCTCCATTTGGGGGAGAGCCATTGGCGTATAACATTCCATCTTTGGAAACATAAAGACTATGAGAACCCATTACGATTGTAATATCGCCCATAAAATTAGTTGCATTTGCTAAAGTAATAGTGCCTGGTAAAGGATTAAGATCTATGATCAATAAACCATCGCCTGTTAACGAAGAAACATATGCATGATTATTATAAACACCTACTTCGCGCCAGGTACTCCACCCTCCCGGAATATAGATTTTTTTGACCGGAGATGAGGGAATTGTTATGTCATATATACAGACACCCTTTTCTGTTCCCACAATGGCATACTCATTTCCAAATTCATCAACATATCCTCCTACACCCATAATTCCAACCGTATACCAAGAGGTATCGCAATCGGTTTGACTCAACAATGTGAGATTAGTTTGACTAAAACTACTAAACGATAAGAAACAAAGTAGAATAACGGTTGGTTTCATACGTTTAAAGTATGAAACTATGCGTAAATTACCAAGCCGTTGCCTCGGTATAAAAAACCGTTAAACAAGAAATTACTGCTTAACTATTTTCTGGACCGATGATTTTCCACCCTTCAGCGTTGCTTTCAATGAATATAAGCCATTGGCAATTCCTTCAATACTTATTGTTGAATTAGTAGAATTAACTTTTACATTCATCAATACTTTTCCGGTCATATCAATTATTTGCACACTTTCTATTTCTGTTCCTGCCGAAAGTATATTCAATGTCGAATTAGCAGGATTCGGATAAACAAGTACAGGTTGTGACACCAAACCGTTTTCATTTACACTTACAAACAGATCGCCATCGGTAACTCTGAAAAGATCAACACCAGCTTCAACAATATGACCCGGACTATAATCCTGCGCTTTTACCTCAAGCTTCAAATTGGTTGTAGCACTTGTAAAATCATTTACACGATATGAACGGGAAATCCATGCATGCTCGGCAAAATTGCCTAAATGCAATTTTTCCACTAATTTAAGCGAGCCATCGTTGATGCTTATAGTTAACGTGTCATTCGGACCACCTGCACCGCCTGCATTTCTAAACCATAAATAATAACTCACATAACCATCGGCCAAACCGGTTGTATTAAATAAAGGTGAAACCAGATTGGAATAACCCGCATCCACATCATCGGCTCCAACACTAGGATTATTATCATTTCCTGTTACGTAGCATTTATTACTGCACTCGCCTGTAACATCAACTTCAGGATTTGAAAAATCAATACCGCTTATTGTTCCAAACGGTTCTTCACGTTCCCATATACCTGTTGGTGAAGTTGCAGTATTGGTCCATCCAAAATCCAAAGCAAAATCATCATAAAAACCCGGTGTCAACGATACATTAAGCGGACCATTGGTTCCATCTATAACAACACCGGTTTGACAATAGGTTTCATATCCCCATCCGCCAATGGTAACATCATAAAGACTATTTGCTGTATCAATTGAAAACGGAGAGATCGTAAAATTACCTGATCCATCAGTAGTGGTCGTATAGGTATACAAACTGTTTTCAACCAGTACCTGAATTCCTGTCAAAGGACTCAATGTTGTGGCGTTTATAACGTTTCCTGCATAGGCGAACGTAGGAAGCGGTTGTAATAAAACATTTTCAGTAACAGTTGTTGCGCTTACCATTGTAACACTTACGGTATCGGA
>JAYUZA010000137.1:0-2677 GCA_043752145.1 Flavobacteriales bacterium | reverse complement strand
GTTAAACCATACAACCTGAAATAAAGATCCTCTCTGAAATTTCCGTTCTTCACTTCTTCTTTCAAATTACGGTGTGTTGCCACAATTATACGACAATTGACCTTTACCGGATTGTTGGAACCAACACGCACAATTTCTTTTTCCTGTAGCACACGCAATAATTTTGCCTGAAATGCAATGTCCATCTCCCCTATCTCATCTAAAAACAAAGTCCCCTCACCTGCTTCTTCAAATTTGCCGATTCGCCTGGCAAGCGCTCCGGTAAACGATCCTTTTTCGTGACCGAATAATTCACTTTCTATTAATTCGCTTGGAATTGCTGCCATGTTAACAGCTACAAAGGGTTTGTTTTTTTTATCTGAATTATAATGAATGGCTTTGGCCACTACTTCTTTTCCTGTTCCGGTTTCACCACTTATGGTAACCGTTATATTAATGCCAATGGCTTTTTGAATTAATTCGCTAATGCCCAACATAGCCGCACTGGATCCGATCACGGAGTTTGAAAAATCATGCTTTTTTTGAAGCTCCTTCTCAAGTACGTTTACCCGCGACTTAAGACCGTCTTTTTTATAAATATTTCCAATGACCGCCAAAAGCCTTTCCTTGATATTTTTTTCTTTAACCATGTAATCGTAAGCGCCTTTTTTCAAAAGAGTCACAGCTGTTTCAATATTTTCCTGCTCGGAAATAATGATGGCTTCGGCATCAGGAACTATTTGTTTAACGCGTTCCAATACCTGCTCACCGTTTGCATCGGGTAAATTATAATCAATAGTAACAACATCGGGATTTTCAACAAGGGCTTTGTAAAGATCAGCGGCATTGAAAAAACTTTTAACCACATAATCGGGATTCAATGATGCCGCGTGTACCAACAACTTGTTGTACCATTCATCATCTTCGAGTATAAATACTTTAAAAACTTTATTTTTAACTCCGCTCATTATTGTTTTTTAATTGTGTCGTTGAACTTCGTTTAACTCCGGTCATTATTGTTTTTTAATTGTGTCGTTGAACTTCGTTTAGCTCCGGTCATTATTTTTTTTAAATTATGTCGGTGAACTTCGTGTCATTTGCGCTTAACTCTGTATACTGCTTTAATTTTTCATCAATTAAAGTCGCCTGTTGCTTAAGTGAAGTTATGTATTTATTTATTTCATTGGTATCAGGATTTGCATTTGTGTTCAATCCTTCAAAGTATTTTAGTATGGCTACCAGCTGGTAGGCCTCAAAGTGCTTGCATGAAGGTATAATTTTATGTGCTACCCTGCTTATGGCCAAATAATTATTTTCTTTCACGAATGTTTCAATTTCCACAACCGTTTTATTCAAGGACTTATGAAAAAGATCGATTAATTCTTTTTTAAAGGTGTTATCATCATTCACATATTGGTCCAGCGCCCCAAGATTAATGATGTCGGTTGGGGGATCTTCAACGCCCGAACTATTGGCGTTTGTTTTCATGGATACGAAACCTTGACCAAATGCGTCCTGCAATTTTGCTATAAGATCGCTTTCGGCAAAGGGTTTAAATATCATGCCCGTCATTCCGGCTTGCATGCATTTAATTATTTTTTCTTCGGTACTAACAGCTGTAGATCCCAGGATAGGGATTGTTGCATTGAACTTTCGTATTTCCTGGGTGGCTTCAATTCCATTCTTCACAGGCATGCGTATATCCATCACAATGGCATCAAGGGTGAGTTGCCTGGCTTTTGAAACAGCATCTTCACCATTCACCGCCTGATGAATCTCAACCTTGTACTTTTGTAGAATGGATTTAAATAATAAAAGGTTCAAGGGTTCGTCATCAACGATCAATACACGCTTACCCGAAATTTTTGCCAGCGCAGGTTCCGTTTTTTTACTGATCGGTTTTAGTGCGTTAAATTCTTCTTCTTTAAACGGAATCCTAACAACAACTTCGGTGCCCACACCCAATTTGCTTTCAATACCTATTTGTCCACCCAGTTGTTCAATTATTTTTTTTGAAATTACCAGACCTAAACCGGTGCCTCCATACGTTTTATAAACGGTGTCATCGCCCTGCTCATATTCATTGAATAATTTTGGTAAAACAGCTTCATCAATTCCTTTGCCTGTATCCTTTACCGAAATCTCCATCAACAGACGATCGTTATTTTTAAGTGTTTTAACGGCAAGGGTAACGCTCCCACCATTTGTGAACTTGATGGCATTTCCCAACAAGTTGAACAGGATTTGCTTGATCTTATGAATGTCGGTACTTATTATTTGGCTGGTAAATTCATTCGTTACGAACGAAAGCGCAATGCCCTTGTCATTTGCCTGCGGCAAGAACAGGGCTTCGATCTCCCGCAATTCATTGGCTAGATTTACAGGAGCATATTCCAGTTTTTCTTTACCCGCCTGCAATTTGGAATATGTAAGAATATTGGAAACCAATTTGGTTAAATACTCAGATGAGTTTTTCACAATGGTTAATTGTCGTTGCTGCTCTTTATCCAAATCGCTTAACAAAAGTTGTTCGGTAAATCCGTGTATGGCGTTTAAGGGAGTTTTAATTTCATGGCTCATGTTGGCCAAAAAGGATTCCTTTGCCTTTATGAGTTCCTCTGACCTTGTTTTTGATTCGATGAGCGATAATTCATATTCTTTGCGTTTTCGTAAAAACGATACGGTATAATAAATGAGC
>JAYUZA010000136.1:0-2678 GCA_043752145.1 Flavobacteriales bacterium | reverse complement strand
CTAAAGTTTCTTTAGCTCAGAATACAACCGCTGCAACGGCAATCCCATTACATTAAAAAAGCAACCGTCAATTTTGTCAATGGCTATATAGCCCAGCCACTCTTGCACACCGTAACTTCCGGCTTTGTCAAACGGTTTATAATTGGTAATGTAATAGTCAATTTCATTATCGCTCAATTCTTTAATGCTCACAACAGTTCTGTCATAAAACGAAACAGTTTTATCATTCGTGGTTAAACTTACCGCTGTAAAAACTTCATGCGTTTTACCGCTCAGCATTCGCAGCATTCGTTTAGCATCGTCCACATCAACCGGTTTGTTCAACACTCCATTGTTTATCCATACAATGGTATCGCAGGTGATCAATAAGTAATTCTCACTAAGTTTTTGCTCGATGGCATCGGCTTTTTGTTGCGCTAAATAAAGCGGAATCTCTTCTTTTTTTAAGTCCGGTGAAAAATTCTCATCGGCATCGGATGTCAAAATGGTAAATTCAATGTCCAACCCTTTTAAAAGCTGTTGCCTTCGTGGCGACTGTGAACCTAAAACAATGTTATACTTTTTTAAATTATCAAGCATATAATTTTATGGCGAAAAAGATAAGGGCTGTGATCATTACTAATTTCATTGTAAATGCAGCATTGATCCATGATGCGCGTTTAATCGCTTTTAAGGATTGTGCAAACGAAATCAAAAACAACAGTGTAACCACCGAGAAAAACGAAATATTCAACGAATTTACTTTTGCTATGAGTATAAAAAGTGCAATAAAAAGCGCCAGCGTAATACCAAATATAACGAACAGGATGGTGCGTCCCTTTCTAATTCCCAAATAAAGCGGAACCGTTTTGCAATTGTACATGGAGTCACCCTTCATATCGGCAAAATCTTTTTGAATTTCGCGAATAAGCGTTGTGAAAAAAGCGAACAAAGCAAAATAACCCATGATGTGAAAAGCTATTTCATGCCCACCCTCAAAATAACCGATGGTGTCTCTCACATACAGATAAACCAGCAAAGGCACCATGGCGGTTAAAACAGCCACCGTGACATTGCCCGAAAGGAATTTTCGTTTCAATACACCCGAATACATCCATAAACCGCTGGTAGTGGCTAAATGAAAAAGCAAGGGCCAATAACTGCCGCTCACCCACCACAAAAACACACCAATAATTACGGCAATAAAATTAAGTATGGTATGAAATAAAATAGCTTTACGTTTTATAATAAATCTGTCCACAATTAATTTTTCGGGTTTATTGATGCGGTCGATCTTCACATCAAAATAATCGTTAATGATATTACCTGATGCGGCAACAAATGTGGTTGAGAGCACAAGCAATGCAAAGTACTTATTGTAAAAAATGGCAATGGTAAAATTAAGGTCATCGGTTGAGAGTAAAGCTCCCGGTAGGGTACATTTCAAAAAAAGTGCGTACATCACGTACATGGTTAAGATAATAACCAGTAGATTTACGGGACGCGTTAATTTAATAAAGTGCAACATGGCCAATACAAATCTAACCAAAGCTTTCATACGTTCAGTGGTTTTTCTGCTGCTTATTGCCCAATTGCAAGCTTGTAGCGCTAATACTGAAGGTTCTAATGACGAAAAGCAGCCCTTTTTTATTGGTAAATGGCCGGTAAGATCCATTCATACCTCTCAATACAATGCCCTTGATGATACCGGTAAAAAAATATACAATGAACAAATGAATGCACTCCTTGACAGCTCCTTTATCGAATTTTGCACCGATTCAAGCTACGCCATGAAAATTGGTCCGGATAGTGAAAAAGGTGTTTGGATCATTGGAAAGGACGAGTCAAAATTAGTGCTGAAACGACAGGATAAGCAAATTACCAGGTTTAAGATCTCGGAAAAGAATGGAACTTCATTTAACCTCACAAACATCGATAATTACGATCACCAGGTAATACTCCTGCGTAAAGATTAATTAAGCAGATCGCTCTTAAGTACTTTAGCTACCACCTCGGTCATTGAAGCCACATGCAATTTAGCATAAATATTCTTCATATGAAATCTAACGGTATCGTAACTTATGTTACAGCTATCGGCTATCATTTTATAGCTATGCCCTTTTACCAAAAAATGAAGGATTTCTTTTTCCCTGTCGGTAAGGTCGTAATTCTCTTTTTTGGTATTTACGGGCGACCTGAATAAAGTAAGCACTTTGGTAGCGATGGATGGTGTTAAAGGTGCTCCACCCAAATATGCTTCGGTTATTGCCTCAAGGTATTTAGCGGTTCCGGTATTTTTTAAAATATAACCGTTTGCACCTGCACAAATAGATTCAAAAATTTTATCGTTATCTTCAAAAACGGTTTGCATGATGATTTTCACATCGGGTAATTCCTTCTTCAACATGCTTACGGCTTCGATCCCGTTCATGCCGGGCATTTGAATATCCATTAAAACAATATCGGGTGTGTTTTGCTTAAAATTGCTTAAAATATTAAGGGCATTGGGATAAACCCCGGCCAATTCAAAGCCGTCAGAAAACTTTATGAGTTCGGCAAGGCTCTCGCGTAACTGCTTATGATCTTCAACTATTGCTACTTTAATTACCATTGTGCAAATTTATATATTAATTGTGAGGATAAAAACTACCAAATTAGGCAGGTTTAAAACGCAGGATTATTGAGGTTCCGGAACCTTG
>JAYUZA010000135.1:0-2683 GCA_043752145.1 Flavobacteriales bacterium | reverse complement strand
TCGTTGCTTATTGTTGCAGGGCTCGTTTATTTCACGGCATGTTTGTACGACAATTCAATTCCGTTCAATAAAGTAAATGCTTGGTTTTTTACAACGGTAAACGATATTTACGACACGCCTGTTATTGGATGGATCATCGGCTTTTTCGGCATTTTATTTTTAATAGGAACAGTATTAAAGGCAATTTTGTTTACTGCTATGTTCTTCAATAATTTTCAATCCATCATGAGCGGTAAAAAGAAAAATGATGATGGGAACAACGGTGGTAACAATAATGGTGATGATTATACCGATTACGAAGAGCTTAAGTAAGGATAGAACACGAATCGAACGGATGCAACAGATGAACGCGGATTTATTTTTGCGACTTCGTCACAAAATAGCTGTTTCTTTTTTAGCCACAGATTTACGCAGATTCCACAGATTCCACAGATTTTTTTGAACCACTTAAGGCACGTAAGAACACCTAAGGAAATTATTTCAAAAAGCACACCCTTTTAACACGTTTGGGAATCATGCCCACACCACTGACAACAAAGTACTGATGACCGACAACTTTCCTATTCATCCATATGTTCATTCAAGAACGTTACAACATCCAATAACAACTGCTTCTTGGCCTTATCTTTTATATTTTCTATTCGTGAATTGATCTGAAAAATACTTTCCATGGCTTCGGCATCGGGAATTTTTACATCTATCATGTTTGTTATAATGGAAAAAACTTCAATGCAATCTTCCAGGGTTCCGTCCAAACCAATTTTTACAATTTTACTTACATGGTTCACCGGTTGAATATTGGACTGCCACAAACTTTGCAATAAAATATTGCGAATGGGTTTATCGGTCGTGTTTTCGTAAGAGTTAAGTATAACATCAATGGAGTCTTGGTCCTTTAGATCATACAACATACTTTTAGCACTTTCGCTCACCTCAGTATTGGCATGGCTTAATAATATTATGATCGAAGGCAGTACTGTTTTGTGGCCTTTTGCCCTGGCAGTAACAATCGCATCTAATACAACTTTATCCTTAGTTGATTCTAAATCAACTAGTAATTGTTCAATTATCTTTTGGTTTTTGTCCATTGGTCAAAGATAATTATTTGTCTCGTCCCGAGGCATCGGGACCCAAAAAAGTCAGGGTCATTAAAAAATACATATTTAATGTTACTTTGTGCCGGGCTTGCATTATAGATGTAAGAATACAGGGCCTTTGTCACACAAAAACAAGCCATACAGCCATATTGAAGAACTGGTGCACATTAAAAAGGCCCAGGAAAATCCCATGTATTTTGGCATTTTATACAATCAGTATTTCAAAAGCATTTTACTTTTTGTGCATGGTCGTATTCGCAACAAAGAAGTTGCGGCCGATATTACCCAACAGGTTTTTTTAAAAGCAATGTTGAACATAGGTAAATACCAGGACAGGGGATATCCGTTTTCCAGTTGGTTATACCGCATTTCGTTGAATGAGGTGAACATGTTTTTTAGGGCCAATAAAGTGACCGAAGTTGAGGTAAAAGAAAAGGATGCCTTTGAATTGATGAACGAAATGGGAGATGAGCATGGTGAGGAAAAAATTAATTTATGCCTGCAGCTTATCGGTGAATTGCCCGATGACCAGAACCAACTCATTGAAATGCGGTTTTTTGATAAATTATCGTTTTTGGAAATTGGTGCAATACTGGGAATTACCGAGGCCAATGCCAAAATGCGTTTATACAGGATACTTGAAAAACTTAAAATAGATTTAGTAAATTTACTCAATCGTTGAGGTAAACGATACAATGAAAAAATATAAAGTAATAAAAGGAGAAAAAAAGCAATTGACCGATGATGAGGTTGAAGGGTTAAAGAATTTTTCGAAACTCACTCAGTCGTATCAACGCGCCACCCGCAGACCCGAAGTGCCCTTGTACAAAAACAAATGGGCCTTTATAGCCATTGTTATAATTGTGCTGCTTTTGCTTTGGATGACGGGGGAGTTGTAAAAAAGTTGTCAGTTATCAGTTGTCTGTTGTTTGGGGGAGTGGGCATGGTTCCCAAAGTAAATAAGAGGGTGTGGTGAAGAGTTTGAAGTTTGTGGTTTGGGAAATACAGTTTAAGATTTATGAAAAAAAAGGCCCATATAATTTCAATAATGTTCTTTTTTAGTTGTGGATCTGATAAGCATACTGACATCACGAAGATTGATACAATTGTGAGAACTAAAATTTCTGAACCCCTTTTAGAGGATACGACCCGGCAAATTGATTTGGTAGATTCTTTGCAAAAAGAACCATTTGTTTCAAAATTCAAATTTTATATTGATAAAGCGGGAAGGCAACAAGGCTATATTATAGACATGTTCCAGTCTGATAGTATTTCAGGACAAGTAAGTTACTATCAAAAGGATACGATGTTATGGACAGCTTTTCCGTTATGTGATCACAATTTTCCTTATCCGATTAAAGGGAGAAGTGCTATCCGTGAATTTGCTTTGAGTGAAAAGTAAAATTTATATAATTTGCCCCTTTAATGATTCCTCCAATACTGTTTTTTATGAAGGATTATTCATAAATGGCAAACGCAAGGGGATTCATAAAGTGTATCATACTAATGGGAAAATAAAATTTCTGGTTGATTGGGATAAAAGGACTTATAAACAGTATGAGCGATCAGGAAAATTTATAGAGGAA
>JAYUZA010000134.1:0-2683 GCA_043752145.1 Flavobacteriales bacterium | reverse complement strand
TGCATTGGTATAAGGATAGCTGGCCAAACAAAACACACTATCATCTAAAATATAACCTCCGCTATGATACAAATGTTCAATCCTTTTAAATATAGGAGTGGCAATTTCGTTCCCAAAACCATCCACCAAACCGATCCTGTTATTTTGTACAACCAAATAATTAAACATGAGCTTGCCTTTATCTACCATATCATTCTCGGGTTTTATGATCCATTTTAAATTGTATATGTCAAATACTCCCGATTTTTTTGGGTCGTTTAAAACCAAGGGTAACCCATCATAATAACCATCTACCCCACTTTGTTTCTGAATTTGTAAGGCAGGTGAGAATTTAAATCCGCAAAATTTATTGAATAATTCCTTGTTATGGATCAAGGAATCGGCCGACAAACTGTTAAATATCATCTTGCCTTCCAATAAAAAAAACGAGAACGATACAGTATCATTTCGTTGTAAAACGCATGCAAAACCATTTTCGGTTTGCCTGATCTTTGAAAATTTACGCGGAACGATCCATGTTTTTGAAACCGTATTGTAAACCCCGCTATACGATTCACTTGGCTCGGGAAGTCGGTAAACGGTGTAGGTTTCACCACTTTCTTCATAACGAATGGAATCATGGACGTTTCCAAAAGCATCATACACTAAAATGGGTTCGTTATAATAATTTATTTTCGGAGTAAAATCATGTTGAATAATGAAATTGCCATTTACTTCAAGTGAAGCGTTGGTTTTAAACCCGACCATTTGACTTAAAAAATATTTGTTGGTTTGCCCTGTATCAATTTGCGAAACAGCTTCCCCGCAGTTATCGTTGCATTCAACAATATCATGCATTGTTTCGCTTGCATTGACAAAGAAACTTGTTTTACTCAACTTATTGTAAAGGTTCGAATAATCTTTATTTTTTTCGAAATAATTCAAAATGCCCACTTTCGTATTCTCAATCGTAAAAACAATTTGTTCAAACGCTTGGGGTACAAAAATATGATCATATTTATCGGCATTTAAGGCAACTGTAAATGCATACGGATCATAAAGACCTTGTTTCAAACCATTGTCGAATTTGAATAATTGTTTTTGCCTTTCGGTGTTCTTAAAACATGCTTCAACCAAAACCGGTTTATGATCGCTGATGATCATTTTTATAATTTCAGGTTTTGAAGTAGCATCAGTGAAAGAAAAAGGACCGGTTTTTTGACCCGCTTTATCGTAAAGTGATATTTTTTCATCCAAATTTACTCCATTCAATGTTATCTCTTTTGCCAAAATATTTGTTCCGCAAGAACCCACTTTTGCAGCACCCAAAGGAACGATCCATTGACCCGTTTTGGTATCATACACCCCACTCGACATTTTAGGTAAATAATATTGCATCACAGTATTTCCTTTGGCGTCCAATGAATCTTCTTCAAAACCATCCTTTACAATTCGATATGGACTTGGTTCAAATCCGTTTTGAAAGGCGTTGATATAAACCAAATTATTTTTGACAGTGAGGCTGGTTTCATTATTGCGCGAAAGCTGGCTATATTCTTCGGCACGTATGATCTTATCACCATCATAAAAATCCATTTTGTTGTTCTCCAGCAAAAATCGTTCGTTCAATTGATATCCATCCCCCAATTGATCATACGTTTTATTGTTCAAAGGTTTTCCATCGCTGCTCAATAATTGTATTTTATTTTTTTTCACCACATAAAAAACATCCATAATATCGGGCTTAAGGCATAATACGAACTGATAAGAAGGAGGAATAACGAGATACGATTGCACGGGCCAGTATACACCCCAACCTTTTTTAGTCTTAAAATAAACAAGCCCGTCTAATTCATAAGCATCAAGCGGTTTGAATTTACCGGCTATAGTTGAATCCTTCCAATTGGTTTGCGAAAAACCAAGGGTACAACCGAATATTAACAGACTAAAAATTAACCTTTTCATAATGCTTCTATTTTATAACGAAAGTACTTATCCGTGTTGCAAAAACAAGTACGTATTTAACCCTATTTTGCGCGATAAAATCCATTCAATGGCAATAAGGTATATATTTGTACCAAATTTTGGTCATGGTAATTATCAACAATAAACGAATACTGTTTTTAGCAGTTTTACTTTCCATACAATGCACTGTTATTGCCCAAAGTCCCGCAAAACCAAAACTGGTTGTTGGCATTGTGGTCGATCAAATGCGTTACGATTATTTATACAGGTTTCAAAAAAAATACGGCAAGGGCGGATTCATGCGCCTCATGAACCAAGGTTATTGCATGAACAATTGCCATTACAATTACATGCCCACTTTTACCGGTCCGGGACACGCAAGTATTTATACCGGATGTACACCTGCCACACATGGTATAATTGCCAACGATTGGTTTGATAAAAAAACAGGACGTAATGTTTACTGCGCCAAAGATACGTCTTGTACTACGGTAGGTGCACCGGGTACGCACGGACAAATGTCGCCACACCGTATGATCACAACCACCATTGGTGATGAACTGCGCGTGAATACCTTAAAAAAAGGAAAAGTGTTTGGGATATCGATGAAGGACCGCGGTGCTATATTACCTGCAGGACATGCGGCCAACGGAGCCTTTTGGTTGGATGACGCAACGGGAAAATGGATAAGCAGTTCATATTATTATAACGCAGGCAATGCTTTTCCCGAATGGTTGAC
>JAYUZA010000133.1:0-6985 GCA_043752145.1 Flavobacteriales bacterium | reverse complement strand
AAAACTGCTTTTGGATTTCAGTCTTATGCTTATGCAGGATTGGAAACAGGTTTAAAAGACCGCACCTCTTATGTATTGAAACAAGACAAAATCCGTTTGGTCTTGACAACAGCATTGGTAAGTGATTCACCCATTGGCGAACATGTGAAAAAACACGGTGATGGTGTAAAAGTAATTGCACTTTGGGTGGAAGATGCGCGTAAATCGTTTGAAGAAACGACCAAACGTGGTGCAAAACCATTCATGGAACCTACTGTTGAAAAAGATGAACATGGTGAAGTGGTTCGATCGGGAATTTATACGTACGGTGAAACGGTACATATTTTTGTTGAACGTAAAAATTATAATGGCATATTCCTTCCGGGATTCAGGGAATGGAAATCCGATTATAACCCAACTCCGGTAGGATTAAAATTTATTGATCACATGGTTGGTAATGTTGGATGGAACCAAATGAACCCTACTGTAGAATGGTATGAGAAAGTGATGGGCTTTGTAAACTTTTTATCGTTCGATGATAAACAAATCACTACCGAATATTCGGCTCTCATGAGTAAAGTAATGAGCAACGGGAACGGAAGAATTAAATTTCCGATCAATGAACCGGCTACCGGAAAAAAGAAATCGCAGATCGAAGAATATATTGATTTTTATGAAGGAGCAGGTGTGCAGCATTTAGCCCTTGCAACCGATGATATTATTAAAACAGTAGCGGAATTAAAAGCGCGTGGAATTGAATTCTTACCACCGCCACCACAAGCGTATTATGATGATATTCCGAACCGTTTGGGCGTGCATCGTGAAATGATGAAGGAAGACATTAGCGAATTACAAAGATTATCTATCCTTGTTGATGCCGATGAAGAAGGATATTTATTGCAAATATTTACCAAACCTGTTGAAGATCGACCCACCTTGTTTTACGAAGTAATACAACGCATGGGAGCGAAAGGGTTTGGTGCAGGAAACTTTAAAGCCCTGTTCGAATCTATCGAAAGAGAACAGGCAAAACGCGGAACATTATAAATAAAAAAATCCGTCAGCTAATTTCTGACGGATTTTTTTGCTTTTAATTTGCCGGTTAATTAATTCCTTCGTGTTCCGTCATGTCATCGTCTTTTATATCGGTATCGAAAACCCTCAACATACACAAATTCTTTTCCCTTGTGTTAAAATAATGTGTGCGTTAGGCCTTAATATTATGGATCAAAATAGCATCAAGCCGTTTACCAACTTTAATCTCCGATCGTTTAGGGGTGATACCTTGAAAATCGGTGGCAAATTTGTCTAAAGCAGCTTTGGGAACCAATTAATCTAATACCGTTGGATAAAAAGAGACAAAAGAATTGATTTTAACCCTTAACTTTAGGCTTGAGTAAAATTAAAAAGCACATGAAAACGAGCGTATTATATTTATTTCTGATAGCCGGTATACTTAGTAGTTGTTCTGATAGCAAAGACGAAGCGGATGAAACAAATGTTGAGGCAAATAACTCTGCTAAAACAAAACCAAAAACGGTTATTGCCGATGGACCTTATCTTGAAAAATATCCCGGTGGTCAACCAAGAATTGAAGGACAAATAAAGAACGGTGAGCGTTACGGGCAGTGGACCGCTTATTATCCCGATGGTACGAAACAAAGCGAAGATTTTTTTGAAGATGGAAAAAAAAATGGAAAAACAGCTACATTTTATAAGGATGGAAAAGTGCGCTACATAGGATATTTTAAATGGGATAAACCTGATGGCGCCTGGGAATTTTATGATACAACAGGAGCGGTAGCGACTAAGAAAGAATACAAGTAACCATTAATAAAGTGTCTCGCAAATGCTGTAGCATTTAAGGACACCAATAGGAAACAAATAAAAGGGAGTTAAAGACGCAAAGACGCAAACGACATTTTCTCTGCGCCTCCGTGTGAAATAAGCGATGATACCTCAGGCAACAATAGACAAGATACACGAAGCTGCGCGAGTAGAGGAAATTATCATGGACTTTATTGCGCTAAAAAAGCGTGGGGTAAATTATGTTGCTTGCTGTCCGTTTCACAATGAGAAATCGCCTTCGTTTACCGTTTCACCGGCTAAGGGTTTATTTAAATGTTTTGGTTGCGGTGTTGGTGGCGATGGAGTAAATTTTGTGATGCGGCATGATCATTTGAATTATTACGATGCCCTGCGTTACGTTGCGCGCAAATATAATATTGAAGTTGAAGAAGTACAATTAACACCCGAGCAAATTGCGGTTCAAAACGAAAGAGAAACACTGTATGTTGTTACTTCGTTCGCGCAGGCCCAGTTTACCAATTACATGCTCAATACCGATGAAGGTAAAAGTATTGGTTTAAATTATTTTAAGGAGCGTGGATTTAACAGCCTTACCATTGAAAAATTCGCCTTGGGTTTTAGCCCCGATAATTCACAATTTTTGGTGGATGCCGCTACAAAAGCCGGATACGATCTGAAATATTTATTGCAAACCGGTTTGATCAAAGAACGCGAAGGAATGTTCTTTGATTTTTTCAGAGACCGCGTAATTTTTCCGGTACACAATTTAACAGGGCGTATTATTGCCTTTGGCGGAAGAACGCTAAAGACAGATAAAAAAATTCCCAAATACATTAATTCACCCGAGACCGAAATTTACAGCAAGAGTAAAACCTTGTATGGTTTGTTTCAGTCAAAGCGAGCCATCATTCAAAAGGATGTTTGTTATTTGGTTGAAGGATATACTGATGTTACATCTATGCACCAGGCAGGAATTGAAAACGTTGTAGCATCATCGGGAACAGCTTTAACGGTCGATCAAATAAAATTAATAAAACGTTTTACCAATAACATTACCATTTTATACGATGGCGATGCAGCCGGTATTAAAGCATCTTTCAGGGGAATAGATATGATATTGGAAGAAGGATGCAATGTAAAAGTTGTATTGTTCCCCGATGGCGATGATCCCGACTCATTCTCCAAAAAAGTTTCGTTCGAAGAATTGCAGCAGTACATAACCGGTGCTTCGCAGGATTTTATGTTGTTTAAATCTGGTCTGCTTTTAAAAGAAACGATCAACGATCCCGTAAAAAAAGCAGAGTTAATTAAAGAGATCGTTCATTCCATTGCCTTAATTCCTGATTCGATCAAGCGCAGTGTTTACATAAAAGAGTGCAGTACACTTTTTGAAATTGCGGAACAAACACTGATATTCGAACTGAATAAAGAGCTTCGCAAAAAGCAAGGAACAAAATCCAATACCCCTATTCATGAAATTCCGGTGCCTGAAACGCCTTACATTATTCAGGCACCTGTTGTGGAACGAAGCGAAGTGTTTTATCAGGAAAGGGAACTGGTGCAGATCCTGTTGAACTATTCTGATTATTTGATCCCTATTACCATTCCTGTTGAGGAGGATAAAACAGAAGTTATTAATTTAACTGCGGCCGAAATTATATTTTATCAACTGGAACTTGACGGAATTGTTTTTGAGTATGAGACTTTTTCAAAAATTTACGGGTTATTTTATACTAAATTCATTGAGGAAGGCTTTACTCCGCAACCAAAGGATCTTTTAAAGACTGATGATAGCGAGTTGCAACAAACCATCACCGAATTAATAAGCAGTCAGTACAGCATCAGCGAAAGTTGGGAATTAAAGCACCGTATTTTTACGCGTACCGAACTGGACAAGCTTGAAACAACAGTCGTGAATACACTTTTATCGTTCAAGCAAAAAAAGGTCGAGCAAATGGCGCTAAAAGTTGAAAACAGGATCAAGCAAGTTCAACATGATGAAACAATTGAAGATTCCGAAACGATTATATATGAATTGTTATCTGAGAAAAAGGAGTTGGATGAAATGAAGAGGGTATTTGCGACTAAGCTTGGAAGAGTAATCACAAAATAAAAAGAGCCGCATCAATGCAGCTCTTAATTATTACAATAATGTGTTTATTAATTTCTTGAGATGTGAACGTATCCTGTATATATATCGCCATTTACCAAGATCAATTCATAATAGTATACGCCTTCTGAAACAGGATTTCCATTCTTTGTTCCGCCCCAGTCGTTTCTATAATCATTGCTTTCGTACACGTTTATTCCCCAACGGTCAAATATTTTTAATGTTGCCGGTGAGAAGTAGAACAAACTTTCAATTTCAAAAACATCGTTATAACCCGGTGAACTGTTAGGTGTAAAAATGTTTGGAATTAACAAGATAGGAGCAACTTCAAACGTATGAGTAACACTATCAATGCAACCTTGGTCCGAAACAACGTAAAGCGTTACAACATGCACTCCGTAATGAGTAAAATCATGCGAAGAGGTTGATGTTACACCGGTCAGGGTATCATTTACGGTATACGTATAACTTACAATTGTTCCAGGAAAAGCAATGGTCGATGTACTCGTAAAATCAACATCTAACGGTAAGCTGCTTGGTGAAATGGGTGTAATTGAACTGAAAACAAAATCAGCATTCGGAACCGGATTAATAGTTTCAACTTGCGAATCGGTAGCAACACATCCGTTAGCATCGGTAAATGTTATGGTATAGGTTCCGGTTGTTGTTGGAATAATTGAGCTTGTGGTTTCACCGGTATTCCATAAATACGTTCCCAAAGTTGAAGCATTGGCGGTAATGGTTATGGCAACATTTTCGCATGTTTCTGTTGGACCAACAATGTTCACGGTTGGCAATGCATTAAACACAACAGGAATTACATCGGTATCGGCACAACCGGTATTGGTAACCGTAACGCTGTATGAAGTTCCGCTTGTAACTGTAATTGATGAGGAAGTAGAACCGCCCGGTGTCCATAAAATAGTTCCACCGGCAAGAGTTCCACTAACCGTCAATACAATATTATCACCGGCACAAACAATGCTGTCGGATGTTGTGATGGTAATGTCTGGAGTTGTAACAATAGTAGCCAATTGCGCATCGGTATCGGTACAACCGTACATATCGGTAAATGTTACGGTATATGTTCCAGTTGTAGAAGCGGTGGTCAAAGAATCGGTATCACCATTCGACCATGAATACGTTCCCGGCAAACTTCCTGTGGCAACTAAGTTAATTACCCCCGGACTACAAACACTTGCAGGTCCGCCAATGTTCACACTTGGATTAGAGAAAATAAGGAAAATGGAATCGGTATCAATACATGAACTGTTATCGACCGAAACCGAATATAGTGTTCCCGAGGTAACACTTATTGAACTTGTAGCTGCACCGGTGCTCCATGTAATGGAACCGCCTGCGGTTGTTCCGCCAAGCGAAAGTGTAATTGTTTCACCGGGACACCCAATCGAATCAAGTGTTGAAATAAAAATATCGGGACTAATAGCAATGTTTACGAATTGACTATCGGTTGCTACGCACCCGGTAAGATCGGTAAATGTTACATTATACATTCCGGTTGTTGTAACAGTTAAAATGGAATCGGTTCCACCGGTATCCCATAAATAAGTTCCATTGGTATTTGCTGTAGCTGCAAGATCGATGTTGCCAATGGCCGAACAAATAAATGCAGGTCCGGTTACATCAACCGTTGGTCCGCTTACAATTATATACGTACTATCTCCAATACAACCGTTGGTATCGGTTACAGTTAAAACAACTGTTCCCGGAGCACTAAAGAATGCGGTATCGGCATTGGATACAAAACTGCCGTTAAAGGTCCAGTTATATGAAGTATAAATATTACTTGTAGTTAGTACGGTAGTAGGGGTCATACAAAGACTCAAACTGCCGGAAACCGCGGGAACCGGATCAGGCCATTCGTATACGTGTTGTGTAATGCTTTTGTAACAACCATTTAATGAAAGGGTAACGGCATAATCGCCCTCGCTGGAAATTAACCCGCTGGTATTTGTTGTTGCTCCGGTTGTCCAATCATAGGTGTCAAAAAGGGCCGGAACACTTAAAGTAGTTGTTTCGGTTGAGCAGATCATGGTATCGCCACTAATGGTTGAAGTAAATGCTCCAATTCCTGTTGTGTCAACAAAAACCGAAACGGTTGCAGTTGCTGAAAGCGCTGGAACACCATTATCGGTTGCAGTTACTGTAAATGTATTGAAACCATAATTGGAGGGATCGGCAACCATTTGCCATGTAATTGTAGCTGGATTTCCGGGCGAACTTGATAAGACACTAAATCCAAAAACTCCGGGACCTGTAACAGTAAGTGTAACAATATCGCTTACGTTTGGATCCAATACTTGAGCACTCATGATTAGCGTATCGCCCGTGCTACAAATTTTTAAAGTATCGCCCGATGTTCCGCAATCGTATGAGACATTGACAATATCGGGTGAGAAATCAATAAATACAGGTTCAACATTACCCGATGTTACACAGGTACTGAATTTGAATGACTGATTATCCAACCAACTTACGCCATCAGCCGCACCTATGGGGCCGTCATAATCGGTTCCGGCATGATCAAAACGACCGAACTGAATAAAATTTATACCATCGCCTTTATTGGCACCAACAGTTGCGGGAACACCTCCAAAACCACCAATGCCTGAGGAAGCAGCCCCTGTGGTCCATTGCATATCCTTATAACAAAAAGCAACATTGTTACCAACACCTATGGTGGTATCGGTTCCGTCAGAAAGAATTAATTGAAAGGTGTTGAGTTTATCGTTCATCATACTGTAGTAACCGGTGCCTTCCCAATTCACATAAATGGCATTTGGATAAATTTTATATTTCACTGTTCCGTGGGTTGCATCGGGACGTGTATCAACATCACCCCAAAAAGGCGCGACCATAACAAAAGCAGGACTTGGAAAACCGGAAGCTGAAAACGTTCCGTATGGTGTACCAAACGAAACGTTACCATTGTTGTTGATGTAAAGTGAGTTGTAGCTTGTACCGTAAAGGCAAAATGTAAACGGTAAAGCTATGAGGCCTGTTGAAAGATCATCGTTAGGAGCCATTGCAAGCGTGTAAGTAGGATCGGTATCAATATAGCAGCCA
>JAYUZA010000132.1:0-2693 GCA_043752145.1 Flavobacteriales bacterium | reverse complement strand
GTAGATTCGTAAGGCGAAGCCTCATTCCCTCCTTCGCTTCATTTAAATCAAAAATTATAAACTATTTTTTAATGATAAATTTATTAGCAATATAGTTTTAGTAAATACCGCTTCGGCGGGCAGGCGTAATTCGTTACCTTTATTCGTAGATTCGTAAGGCGAAGCCTCATTCGTAATTCGATACATTAATTTACTGCCGTGCGGGATTTAAGCACGACGCAAGTCGGGCAATAATCCCGCACCCATAATTGTGTGGATCTCTGATCCACTGATGCATCTACCTAAGTGTAAAACATTTTAGTTCAATTCATATTTCGGTAAAGTGGATCAGAGATCCACATAACTCTTTACGCAGGATTCGGTTTGATTAAAATCAAACCTTAAATCCTGCGCGGCCCGTATAATTGTAACGAATTACGAATCCTGCGGTACGAATATACGAATGTAACGAATGACCTTTATTCGTAGATTCGTAAGGCGAAGCCTATTCGTAATTCGTTACATAAAATGGCTAAAAAAATTAACAAAACTTCTCAAATCAAATCCGTTTTTTATCCGTTTAATCCGTTAATTCCGTGTTCCTTTTTTGTAACGAATTACGAATCCTTCGGTACGAATCTACGAATGTAACGAATGACCTTTATTGGTAGATTCGTAAGGCGAAGCCTATTCGTAATTCGTTACATTTGCACTCACAAAATAATTTTATGAAACAATTGATTGAGTGTGTACCGAATTTCAGTGAGGGGAATGATATGGCTATTATTAATCAGATTACTGCGGCCATTGAAACTGTTGAAAGTGTTAAGCTGCTGAATGTTGATCCCGGTAAGGCTACTAACCGTACTGTTGTAACTTTTGTAGGAACACCGGAAGCTGTTGTTGAAGCTGCTTTTCGCGGAATAAAAAAAGCTGCGGAGCTTATTGATATGTCGAAGCACAAAGGCGAACATCCCCGTATGGGAGCTACGGATGTTTGTCCCTTTATACCCGTTGCAAATATTTCACTTGAAGAAACTGCGTCATGGTCGGTGAAGCTTGCGCAGAAAGTTGGAAAGGAACTTTTAATACCGGTATACCTTTATGAGGCTGCTCAATCAAATGCTTCGAGAAATAATTTATCAGTCATTCGTGCCGGAGAATACGAAGGGTTTGCAAATAAAATAAAAGATCCGGCATGGAAACCTGATTTTGGTCCTGCTGAGTTTAGTGTTAAGTCTGGTGCTACAGTGATCGGTGCTCGTGATTTTTTGATTGCTTATAATGTTAACCTGAATACAAAATCAGTTAAAAGAGCTAATTCAATTGCATTCGATATCCGCGAAGCCGGTCGTGTAAAACGTAGTGGAAACCCTATAAGCGGACCAATTGCCAAAGATGAAAATGGTGAAGAGATTCGTATTCCCGGTAAGCTGAAAGGTGTTAAAGCTATCGGCTGGTTCATTGAGGAATATGATATTGCACAAGTGTCGATTAACATCACCCGTTTTCGGGAAACGCCTTTGCATCTTGTATTTGACGAGACAGCTAAATGCGCTGCCGACCGCGGCATCCGGGCAACCGGATCTGAAATTGTAGGACTGGTTCCACTTTCAGCAATGCTTGATGCAGGACGATATTTTTTAGATAAGCAACAACTTTCAACCGGTGTTTCCGATTCCGAACTCATACATATTGCTGTTAAGTCGATGGGACTTGATGAGCTTGCACCTTTTGATGCTAAACAACGAATTATTGAATATTGCATGGAAGATCGGCATTCAAATCCTTTGGTGGCAATGACTGTTACTAAATTTTCAGAGGTAACCGCCAGTGAATTACCTGCGCCCGGTGGCGGATCAATTGCAGCGTATGCCGGAGTTTTGGGTATTTCACTGGGGACCATGGTTGCAAATCTTAGTGCAGTGAAAAAAGGGTGGGAAGATCGCTGGGAAGAGTTTTCAGAATGGGCAGTTAAAGGACAGCAATTGCGAAAAGAATTACTGATGCTGGTGGATGAAGACACGCGTTCATTCAACGCGATTATGAATGCTTTCCAGCTTCCAAAATCCAATGATCAGGAAACAGCTGCACGTAAGCAAGCGATTCAGGATGCAACTAAATATGCCATTGAAGTCCCCTTTAAAGTAATGGAAAAATCACTTGAATCGATGGCAATAATAAAGGCTATGGCTGAAAAAGGAAACCCGAATTCCATCACCGATGCAGGTGTTGGAGCACTTTGTGCACGTGTTGCTGTTACCGGAGCGTTGCTTAATGTAAAAATAAATGCATCATCTTACAATGACAAGACATTTACCTCTGAAAAAATAAGAATTGGCACGGAAATGGAGAACCAGGCAATAGCAATAGAGCAGGCAGTTCTGGAGTTAATTAATAAAACTATTTAATTTGTTGAATGTTTTCTTCTCCGCAACTGTATCTATTTACTATGTTTTTCGTAAGCTAAATAACGTTACCGGTTAATTCCAATGAGGTTCATCCCCGACAGGCTCATATATTCGTTTCCTATTCAGCTGGTCGTGATGCACGTCAAAAAAAACCAGCTACTGCTGCTTTATTGGTTTATACTTTTTGGATTTATATCACAATCATTTTCAAAACGGTTCGGCATCCCTTATCTCTTCCTTGATCCGGAATACCTTGAACAGGTTAACATCGTTTCATTTTTTATAGTCGGGGTTGCAGTAGGT
>JAYUZA010000131.1:0-2699 GCA_043752145.1 Flavobacteriales bacterium | reverse complement strand
GTGATTTGACTATTATAGAGTACCCTTTGATTTAGGGAAAGTTCAAGTAAGAAGTTAGATTTAAGAAGGCAGAAGTTGATCCAGAAGTAAGAAGTGATATTCAGGATGAATTGAAATTCAATTCTGACTTCAAACTTCTCAAATCTTACTTTTTTATGATTTATTTAGTTTTTCCCATTTATCCAAAAGTTTGAGAAAACCATCAGGTAATTCAGAATCGAACTGCATGAATTCCTCCTTTTCAGGATGCATAAATCCAAGTGTTTTGGCATGTAAAGCCTGCCCCGGAATTAGGGTAAAGCAATTTTCAATGAACTGTTTGTACGAACCGCTTGTATTGCCACGCAAAATTGCATCGCCACCATACTCCTTGTCATTAAATAATGGGTGACCAATATGTTTTAAATGCACACGTATTTGATGCGTACGACCCGTTTCAAGCTTACATTTTATCAATGAAACATACGGGTAATTTTTAATGACTTCATAATGCGTAACCGCATGTTTACCATTCAAACCATCTTCAAAAACGGTGAATACTTTTCTGTCACGCAAACTTCTTCCTATATTTCCGGTTATTGTTCCTTTTTCATTCTTTGGATTTCCCCAAACAAGTGCATAATAGGTTCTTTCACTTGTACGGTCAAAAAATTGTTTTGATAAATGTGTCAACGCATGTTCGGTTTTTGCGATCACCATAATGCCCGAAGTGAATTTATCCAACCGATGCACCAAACCCGGTCGACTCACATCACTTGACTTATTCGCTGGCAGATTATCAAAATGATATACCAAAGCATTTACCAATGTGCCGGAATAATTTCCATGACCGGGATGCGAGACCATGCCGGCAACTTTATTCAGTACAATTAAGGTTTCATCTTCGTAAACAATCTCAAGCGGAATATTTTCTCCTTTGGTTTCGGTATCACGAACAGGATATGGCAACACCATTGAGATCTCATCAAAGGGTTTTACCCTGTAATTTGATTTTACCGGCTTTTGATTGACTAAAATACTTCCGGCTTTTGCCGCTACCTGAATTCGGTTCCTTGAAGTTTGGGGCATTCGCCCTAAAAGATATTTGTCGATGCGTAAAAGTTTTACGCCTCCCTCAACAGTAATTTTTAAATGTTCAAATAGATCATCTGTTTCCTCGACCTTGTCTTCCTCGTCATTCATTATTGCTTCACTAAACGATGTGTTGTATTGCCCGCTTTGGTAACAATATTTACAAGATAAATTCCTGTTACTAATTCGTGTACATTAAAGTTATTTGTTTTGGAGAAGCTAAGAAGATGTTTTCCTGAAATATCGAAAACAGAAATTTGTTCCACTTGTTCTGCTGATTCAATTGTTACATTATCGGTTGCCGGATTTGGAAATAACTTTACCTCGTTCTTTACTTTTATTTCTTCCCCAACACTTACAACCGAAGTTTCGCAAAAATCAAAAACGGGACGCATCATTAATGAACCCACAAACGAAGTATTGGTCCAACCCGGCCCAGCGTTATAATATATTTTTGTCTGCGTATTGTTGTTAAGGTCAAAACCAACATTTAATTGATCCAAACTAACCTGTTGCCATCCTATATAGATTGTTCCTGAAACAGCCAAAGGAGTTGAAAATGGATATACATGAAATTTATTGTGTGCGTTTTCGTAAACAACATCGCTTAATACCGTCTCCTGGTACAAAATATTTCCCGGACTTCCGCCCGAACCCGTATTGTCCCAAACCGTAAGGAAAAATGTTTTTGAATCAACGTTATCAATACTGGGCGTGAAATGAATTGCCATACCAAATAAATTATCGGGTTTGGCAAGAGTATATCCATAAGCAAGTTTTGAACCTGCTCCAATAGGTCCGTAACCGCGCTCGGCACTTCCGTCATCATACGCATAATAATTCGCGAATTTTTGAGAAAAACGCATGGTATCATTTTCACGAATATCATCGGGTGTTGTGCGGTGGGTGAACCAAACATCAAACACTTCGGCACAGGAATCAACCAGTGATGTATCGTATAGAACACCTAATGTATCGGCATGAAATAAGGTTTTAAAATCGGTTAAAGCACCTATTGACGGAGCGTAAGGATTTAAATTCACGGTAAATATAGTTGTTCCCTCATGCGAAACGTTCATTCCGAAATTACTCATCAATTTTGCAGCAATACTATTATTACGTGAGAATGTTGTAATGGTATCACGCATAAATGATGCGGGATTTGTTTCAAAATGGGTCAACGGCATACTTATATAACCATTGTTCAAAAGCGTATTTGCCTGATAAGTGAACGCAACATCGTTACGGTTTGTATCGGTCATTGTTCTAAACTGACTCAAATAAACATAATCCAAATGCCAGTGATCCACACTTCCTGATGTATTTCCGTAATTCTTGAACCTGAATTGAAAAGCGTTGCTGAAATATTCGGCTTTTGTGATGGGAATCATTACTTGAATGAACGGCTGCAAACCAGTGCCGACTGCCGTCCAAACGTGTTCCCAAAAAATAGTTGAAGGGCTATAAAATTCCAATACCAATGAATCGGCACTTGCAGGGGCCTCTCCTATTCCCTCGGGTTGGTAAAAGAAACTTAAATAAAGTGAGTCAAGTGGTGAAGTAACACTCAGGTCGATGGGTTTTGAAGTCAAATAATCACATAAACCGGTATTGGTTGGTAAACTAAA
>JAYUZA010000130.1:0-2706 GCA_043752145.1 Flavobacteriales bacterium | reverse complement strand
TTTTGCAACGTTGTATTGAATTACGCGCGGTTTCAATTAATTTTGTATCGTATAAATGACGAATATTTTGGTTGTAAGCTTCAATAGCTTCGTTGAATTTTGATTGCGCTTCGTACATAATACCGTACTCATTATAAATCGTGGCTTTATTAATTCCGGGCAAAGCCATGGCTTTTTCCAATAGAACGGTAAGATCGTCATGACGGTTTAATGTCGCCAATAAAATAGCATAATTGTAATAAATAGCAGGATATTCAGGCGTAAATGCCAAGGCAGCTTTGTAATGTGTTTCGGCTTTTACATAATCATTGTATTTCGTTTCATAGATCCATCCCAAATGATTGTGCGAACGACCATGCTCGGGCATTTCGGTCACCACTTCGGTTAACAAACCCAAGGCTTGCGCTATTTTACCGTCTTTGATAATTTGGTCGGCTTCAAAAAATTTTTCGTCCAGGTGTAGTTGATCACTCATGGTTGTATGTTTTGGTTATTGACTGGGATAAACTTAAGTAAATTTTTGATAATTCTTTATTCTTTTTTATCAAATTCAGGTGATTTTCCTGTGTTGTCTTGTCTTTTCTGCGGGCCGGACCCGTTTGGTTTTCCTTTGTTTTACCCTTTTTAAAGTTGGATAATGACTGTTCGGCCAGGAGCGTCAGCAATTCGTTAGCCGTAGGGATATCTTTAACTAAATTGCCCGCCTGAAAGTATAAATGATTGGTAAAATTATTGACCAATACGGCCGCCAAATGCAATTGACCACGGTTTTTATCGGTGGTGTGTTGCGCTTTGAATTTAAATCCACTGAATAATTGCTCCAATAAAAAATCGGTCGACTTATTATTGCTTTGATAAAATACGGTGGTTTTCTTTTTATTCAAAGCAGTTTCGGTATTGATGGACAAGAAGGGATAGATAACCGCTTTTGAAAGCTCAGTCTTGATTTCTTCCAATGGTTTTGAGCCTGAGTGGTGAACAATTGTTCCTGTTAAATGCTTTATTTTTTCCGATATTTTTTTTATTTCATCATCGGGCACACATAAAAAATAAAAATCGGCATGTGTATTTATTTCGTTTAATGAATGGTGATAAACGGTCTTGAGTTTTTTAGCAAGCGCTGTACCTGTTTTTTTATTGCGCGAAATAATTTGCGCGATATGATGCTTGCCTGAAAATAATTTCCCCAAGGCATGTGCCATATTACCACTGCCAATGATTACAATATTAAATTCAGGCTTTGGCAATTTTATTTTTTTTGATCCTGTGAATAACAGCCATGAGCGTACCTAAACACATAATGATGCAACCCCACCAAAGGATAATGATCATTGGGAATTTGGTAGCATGTAAAACCAAATACTGTTTTGTGGTAAGCTCTAATTCAAAACTCCCACCCTTTGCGGGGTTTTTTGGATTGGGTTCCTCGGGATTAATACCGGTTAGTTTAATTTCTAAATCCAACGATTTGATATTTGCAACCGGATTCGTAATATTTCCGGCACTGTCAATTAAATATTCGGGCTCAATATAAAACGGGTATTTCTCTTGAAGATCCAACAGGCCAAAGACTTTTAAGCGCAATTTGGCACCTATAGTTTTTGAGGCTGTATCTTTTTCAACCTTACTCACATCTTCCACCGCTATTCGAAATCCGGGAGTCATTATTGTATCACCAACTTTGCAATTACTTATTTTCGAAGTCTGCATTTTTTCAGATTCTACGGGAGACAGGTCGGCATACTTGATATGGGTGTAAATATCGTGCGTCCAATAATTTTTTGTTCCCGGTTCAGGCGTATTACTCATTCGGTTTAACTGAACAAAAGGAGTTAAGGTAAATAAAACTTTTCCCGGTTTATGGCTTTCCCAAGTCGGGTATGAATAATATTCTTCGGATGATTTGGCATCAATTGCTTTCCAAAAGCCCATTTCTTCCATAAATTTATTGCGTGCAGTATGTTTGGCATTGCATTCGTACAATTGAAAATTGAAGACCACACGATCGCCAGCTTTATACTTAACCGGTAATTGTTCCAGGTAATCGATATCATAAAACAAATGTCCTTCCTTGGGTTCAAAACGTTTTCCTTTAAATACAACAAAATAATCGCCCATAGATGTTAATTCGCCTTTGAACAACTGCACATCCTCCTCGTTGCTTATGTTGCGTTCTTCGCCACCCAGCATGTCGATATAATATCCTTTATAATTTTTTGAAAGTGTTTCTTGCTTTGCCTGCGAAATTAAGGAACCCAGCAATACCAAAGCAAAACCAACGTGAGCAATAGAAGAACCCAAATGATTGATCTTTCCCTTCATAAGGCGAATAAAATAATCGAGGTTGGCGACAATTGAAAACGTTGCGGTAAAGAATAAAACAGCATGTGGAATATAGTTTTGTAAACCAAATTTAGGTATGAGTAAACCACTTATAATTAAAGCTAAGCCAAATGAAACAAGAATTTCTTTTAAGAATTTTCGACCATCTGATTTTTTGTACTTTAAAAATTGAGTGAATGCCATTAACAAGGATAATACAATGGCAAAAGGAACCTGATACATGTTGTAAAATCCGTTTACTTCATCTTTAGAAAGCACATGTTTGGTGCCAAAAATATCATTAATAGCAGGCTGTGAAGTGTTGTAAATGATATGAAATGCACTTAAACATAGAACAATTGCACCAATGAACATCCAGAATTC
>JAYUZA010000129.1:0-16499 GCA_043752145.1 Flavobacteriales bacterium | reverse complement strand
AAATACGAAAACTGCGAATACACCACCTGACCCGGGACCGAAATAAATGTTACTCCAGAAATAGACGCTCCTATCATACCAAACGAGACCAAATACCATTTGGATGATTTATTTCCTAAAAAGAACGAATCGTTGTTGGCATTACGGGCTGTATAGAACGAGAGTGCTATAAGCGCTGCAAAATAGGACAATAGAACTATGAGTACGGTTGATTGCGACATGGTAAAAAGAATAAACCTACGCTTATTTAAGACATTTGACTAATTGATCGGGGTTATTAATTAACCATTCAACTGTTGAATACATCAAAGCTACACCCCTTGACACTTATTAAATATGCTTTATACTTGTTAAAACTTTACCCCGTGTCACGACAGATCAAATGTACGAAATGTGAAAACTGGAACGATGAAGGTTTACAAAACTGCGCCAATTGCAGTACACCCCTTTATTCAACCGGCTCATCTGAAACAAAAAAGGAAGATTCTAATTCGTACAAAGAATTTGTAGGGAAATTAAAAGGTCAATCTGATTGGATTGACAAGTTTTTCATAAAAGCCAAAGAAGGAAATATTTTCATGAAAGGCCTGGCTTATTTTTTACAATTCCTATGGATGGTTTATTTTAGTGCATTGTTGTTCGTGGCCTGGATGGTATTTATTGTAGCAGGATGAAAAAGTCAATTCAACTATCAATTATTTCGCTGGCAGCTTTGCTGTACCTGCTGAAAAATGCATTTGGTTATTCGCCAACGATCGTGAACGTGCTCAATGACCTTTTGGCATTGCCCGTTATTTTACTTTGCATGAATGCAATGATGAAATTACTTTACGGCAATAAATTTGAAATGGATCTAAATTTTGTGATGGCCACATTTATAACAATCAGCATTCTTTTTGAAGTTATTTTTCCGCTTTTCTCAAAAAGTATTACTGCCGATCCCGTTGATATAGTTTTGTATTTTATGGGAAGCGTTCTGTTCCTTACAGTAAAGCAATTCTTCGAAGAAAAGAAGACGGTTTAAACAACATCTTCCAGTTTCAGCACCTCGCCTAACCTAACACCTTTTTCGGTCATTTGAACCGTACAACATTCGTTTACGCTATCATGTTCCAAAAACAATACGAAATTCTCATCAGCCGCCCTATTCAAAAATTTTCCTTTTTCACCAATGGTAATTAAGGGTCGTGTATCGTATCCCATTACATAGGGTAAAGGAATATGTCCAACCGATGGCAACAGATCGGCCATATACACAATTGTTTTATCCTCGTATTTAATGTGCGGTATCATCATACTGTCGGTATGCCCGTCAACGAACAATACGTCAATGTCGGGAAAAGCGTTCACCACAAAATCAGATGTGCGTTCAATAAATTTCAATTGTCCGCTTTCCTGAATGGGTAAAATATTTTCCTTTAAAAAAGATGCTTTTTCACGCGGATTTGGTTGAGTTGCCCATTTCCAATGATTTTCACAACTCCAATACGTTGCTTTTTTGAATGCTGTTTCATATCCATCACCCGATTTTTTTCTGTTAATCGCTCCGCCACAATGATCAAAATGTAAATGCGTCAAAAAAACATCGGTTATTTCGTCAATGGAGAATCCTTTTTCGTTTAAAGCCTGTTCAACCGGTTTTAAATTGCTCATGTAATAATGACTAAAGAATTTTTCATCCTGCTTATCACCAATACCCGCATCAACCAACATTAACCTGTTTCCATTCTCGATCAACAGCAAACGCATACTCCAGTTACACATATTGTTGACATCAGCCGGATTGGTGCGTTGCCAAATGCTTTTAGGCACAACACCAAACATAGCGCCACCATCCAGTTTAAAATTTCCCGTATCAATTGTATGTAAGTTCATATTAATAGCGTATTTTTGTATAGCTAATTTAGCGATAATATGAATACTGAAAATAAATTTGAATTACCCTTACATTCAAGGGTTTGGGTATACCAATCGTCAAGAAGTTTTACGCCTGCCGAAGTAGATGAATTAACTTCCCTTACCAACCAATTTTTGGCCGATTGGAATACACATGGAAAAGAACTAAGTGCTGAAATAAAATTACTGCACAATTTATTTTTGATCATTGCCGTTGACGAAGAAAAAGCGAAAGCAAGCGGCTGCTCCATTGATAAATCGGTAAGGCTTGTAAAAGATCTGGAAAAACACTTTAATTTATCTCTAACCGGTCGCACCAACATTGCTTATTTTGACGATGCAAAAAATATTCACTTCAAGAATTTTTCTGAATTAAAAACAGAAATTGAAACCGGTAAATTGGAAAATTCGACTTTAATTTTCAATAATCTCATCAGCACATTGGCTGACATGGAAAAAAGCTGGATAATTCCTGCAAAGGAATCGTGGTTGATGGATGTTAGGGCTTAACGTTGTTTTGTTTCTCGCGGAGACCCAGCGCTGAACAATTAATTAAAAATAAGTTTATTATAATACTTTGGGCGTGCCCCTTCTAAAGTTGGGTCAGGCTATCCGCTACAAGTTTTTGTTCGTTCCTCACAAAAAGCTTTTCGCTTCTATCCCTCACGCAATTTCTTCAAATCAGTTCTTAAATCAATAAGTAAATCGGTTGCAATTAGCCAGTAATTTTTTCCCTGAGCCTGACTTAAAAATTCATTCATTGAGCCTAAATAAATTGAGTTATCATCTTTCACGAATTTTTCACTATCAATGGTAACTTCTTCCATATTGCTTGTATTCACAGGACCATCTTGCTCTCTTCTTAGAGAACAATTATGGCAGAACACTAAAGGTTTATCAGTTTTACATTGAAGAGAAGAACAATATCTCAACGCTTGATCGATCTGTGATCCGGATAAGTCGTACTCTTTAGCAACCTCTGTTAAAGTTCCGTAACCATTTAAAAATTCAACAACGTCACCCACTGCCAAACGTCTTCCATTAATTCGAGGTGACCCACTTAAAACTTCAGGAGTAATAGTAATATCAGGATAATTTGCATCCACAAATTTAAAATAACAAAATAATAGTAAAGATTTTAAAAACTCTTCTCTTCTTTATTCTCTTTCCTCACCAAACGAATGCCGCCAACAATTTCATGCGAACCTGAATTGTAGTTTTTAATACCACTGGTACTAATATCGTAACTATAGCCAATAGATAAATTGTTTTTATACGTGTATCCTGCAAGCAATGACCAGGCATCCTGCGTTCTTAAACTTCCGCCAAACCAAACTTGCTTTTTATAAATGACACGCGCCACAATATCAAACTGAGCCGGCAAAGGTTTTACATACTTAAATAAAACGCTTGGCTGAATATCAAAATCTTCTCCCAAATGAAAGGTATATCCTGCATTGGCATAATAATGGTCCTCAAGTTTGCTCAAACTCTGCGTTTGGTAATTAAAAAAATATAATTTGTTTTGCACCAATTGTGGAAAGGTTGCACCCACAAACCAGTCCTCATGATACAAATGAAAACCAAAGGTGAAATCGGGAATAAGCGATGACTGAAGTGAGTTACTAATAACAGCATCATAATTATCGCGCAAGGTAATTTTAGAACCGTCAACCGTGTACTGCAACAATCCACCCGATAAACCAAATGATAATTTTACCGTTTTGGCAATTTTAAAATGGTACGCATAACTAAATTGAATTCCGGTTCTTCTGGTTGGTCCAACATTATCGGTAAACAAATAAAACCCGTAACCCATGTTCATTTTTTTGTTCGGTCCGCTTACGCTTAGTGTAAACGTTCTAGGCGAATCGGTAATACCAGCCCATTGATAACGGTGCGCACTTTTTACATCAAACCATGGTTTAGAACCTGCCGTTGCAATGTTAGTTACGTAATCGTTAAAAAAGAATTGCGTAAACATAGGTAAATGTTGTGCATTGACTTTCTCAAGTCCGGCAAAAAAGATCAGTATAAAAATTATCTTCTTCATATTACCTCAATATTGTTAATGGTCCCGTCAATGCATCAGGGAATAATGGATGATTCAATAATATTACATAATAATACGTTCCAACGGTAACGGGTTTTCCATCGTAGGTTCCGTCCCATGGGATATCATATCCTTTTGAATAAAATACCGGTTGACCCCAACGGTTAAATACCGAAACTTCACAGTCAGGGAAGAATTCAATAAAGTCAAGGATCCATGTATCGTTAGGACCATCACCGTTAGGCGAGAATCCGTTCGGAAAAGTAATGTTCGGATAAACAGTTACCTGCATCGTATCGGCATTGGTACAACCATTGGCATCAGTTACGTTTACAATAAATAAAGTCGTTGTATCAGGTGTTGCTGAAGGATTAAAGAACGTTGAATTATCAAGGAAGCCGACAGGCGACCATAAAACCGTATTTCCCGCAGTTGTTGTTGGACTGCCGCCAATTCCTATGGATTGTCCTAATAAAATTTCAACATCAATACCGGCATCAGCTGGCGGCAACGGATTAATTGTGACATTCACCGTATCAGTGCCGATACAACCTGAATTGTTCACTACAAAAATAAATGTTTGTGTTGTTCCTGAAATAGCAACATTCAATACGTTAGTTGGTGAAAGTACATTTCCAAGCGTATCGGTCCATGAATAATTCGCTCCCGGACTTCCAATACCTGTAAGTGTAATTCCGTTAGCTAGTCCGCAAAGCACGGTATCATTACCTGCATTGGCCAAGGCCATCAATAACGCATCAACATAAACCGAATCGGTTAATGAACAACCGTTAATATCAGTTGCCGTTAAAACATAGGTTCCAAAGAATAATCCCGTTATATCTTCGGTATTGGCTGTAAATCCTCCCGGACCTGTCCACGAATAGGTAAACCCACCGGCACCACCTGTAACGGTAGCGTCTATAGATCCATCAGGTGTACTTGAACACGAAGCGTTAATACTATCTAACGTCATGAAGATTGCCGCAGGCTGACTAATTGTATCTGTTATTGTTAAGTTACAACCATTGGCATCGGTAATGTTAACCGTATAAATACCGTCACATAAATTGTTTACGGTAGGTGTTGTAACACCCGCAGGAGGTCCCCATGCGTACGTAAATGGTAAGGTTCCATTGATCGGCATAGCGCTCATAATTCCATCACATGTATTAAAACATGATTCACCGAGCGTGAAATTGATAGACGCAACCAAGCTATCGGGTGCGTCAATGGTGAAATTCATAAATGAACCGCAACCTGTTGCATCGACCACCTGCGCAATATAATCACCGGCACACAATGCATTAAGATTCGAAACATTGGTTGCAATTGAGGTTGGTGAGCTGTCAAACCAGTTAAATGTAAGCGGTGCGGTTCCACCAACACCCGAGGCGGTAGCAGTTGCATCACAAACACCAAAACAGGAAATACCTGTTGTTACAAGCGAAACTGTTGGAGCATTCACATTTGGAACCAAGGCATTAATTGTATCGGTACAACCTGCTGCGTCTGTAACAACAACACTATAGGCTCCCATACAAAGTGATGTAGCTGCAGGCGTTGTAACACCTCCTGCTGCCGGGCTCCATTGGAACGTAAATGGTGTTAATCCCGAAGTAAATACAACAGCTGTTCCGTCACAAATTCCGCAGGTTGCAGGTGAAACCACAATGCTATCATTCATTGGTGGGGAACTTGTAACTGTTACATTGGCAATTCCAATACATCCCATCGAATCCTGTACCTGAACAATTAAATTTCCTGCGCATAAATTATTTTGTGTTAAAGCGGTTGAACCATTATTAACCCATAAGAAATTATACGGCAATGTTCCGCCAACAGCACTAACCGTTGCGGTTCCGCTGCAATTATTTGAACAGGTTGGATTGGTAACATTTACAACAAGTGTTGGACCAGTAGTATTATTTACAAGTACATTAAATTGATCTGAACAACCGTTAGCATCGGTTATCAAATAAGAAAATGCTCCACCGCATAAATTTGTGGCTGTAGAGCCAACCGCTAAGTTTGACCAAACAATAGACAAAGCACCTGTTCCACCCGAAACAATTGCCGTTGCCTGACCATCGCATAAACCACACATAGCGTCAGTAACCGTAACGTTAGATGTAAATGCAGCGGGTTCGGTAAGCGTAAATGAACTGAACCCAAGACAACCAACAACATCGGTAATTTGAACTGTTTGCGTTCCTGCGCAAATATTGGTTACATCTTCAGTAGTTTGTCCGTTTGGAAACCAAATGTATGTGTAAGGTGCTGTTCCACCTGTTGTGGTAATATCAATTGCGCCATCACAATCGCCATTACAGGTAGGGCTTGTAAATACCGCTGTGGCGCTTGGTGCCGGAAAATTTCCAATGACAACACTTTGCTGTGTTTGACATCCGTTTGCATCGGTTATTGTTGCAATGTAAATTCCTGCAGGCAAATTTATAGCTGTGGGAGTTACTTGCCCTAGTGGAACCAATAAATTATCGGCCCAATCAATGGTGTATCCCGGTGTTCCCCCAAATGGGAAAACGCTTGCAGCACCATTGGCGATAGAACAACTTGCATCAAGACTTGAAGTTGTTGCATCTAAAATTGTTGGCGCATTTACATTCACCGAAATGGATGCAGAACTACATCCACTTGCGTCTTGTACTAAAAGATCATATGAGCCGCTGCATAAATTGGTAAATACATTTGAAGCCTGGAAACTAACACCACCGTTAATACTGTATAAATATCCTCCTGAACCTCCCGATGCGTTTACTGTTATCGAACCATTGCACAAGCCGTTACATAGTACATCAACAACTGTAGTTGTTGCAGTGACCTGTACAGGGTCGGTTATTGTAACGGGCTGAGGGCCTACGTTACAATTATTTGCATCGGTAACGGTAACATCATAGGTTCCCGCACATAAATTCAATGCCGTAATGGTTGTTTGTGACGCAGGATCGGTCCATTGCACAACAGTGGGTGCTGTTCCTCCCAAAATTGTAACAGTTCCTGTTCCGTCACAATCACCAAAACAGGTAGGATCGGTATTTGAAACCGTTGCTGTCATTAAAACCGGATTAATAATTGCGACAGGAGTTGAAGTAATTGCGCAGCCATTTGCGTCCGTAGCGGTTACAGAATAACTCCCTCCACATAATGCGGAAGCCGAAGAAGTTGTTTGTGCAGCACCGTCATCCCACAAAAATGTATAACCGGGTGTTCCACCACTAACCAAAGCGGTAGCAACACCTGTACATGTTCCGGCACACAAGGCGCTTAATGGATTTATTGTTATAGTTATAGGTAAAGGCTCCAGAATAGTATGCGTAACTGTGTCATCACATCCGTTAACATCGGTAACAATAAGATCATAATTGCCCGCACATAAGTTTGTAACTGTATTAGTCGTACCACCACCTGCGGCCGCATCCCACTGGAATGTCAATGCACCTGTTCCTCCTGTTGCGCTTACCGTAATAGCTCCGGTACAAACCGAATTACAGGTAAGATCAGTTATTGTTGGTACAACATCAATTGTATCGGGTGTATCAATATTAAACGTCACAAGTGTTGTACAATTTACACTGTTTATGACGCGTGAAATATAATCGCCCGGACACAAGCCGTTAATGGTCGAAGTTGTGATTCCAAGATTTGTTCCTGTTGGCACATCAAACCATGCAAACGTACAAGGTCCGCTTACGCATGCTGTGTTAGCTGTTGCTGTGCCGTCACAAATATCGGGACAGGTTGCATTGGTTGTATTAACTGTTACGGCTTCACCGTTAAAGTTACTTACACCAACGTTGGTAGTAATGGCGCAACCCACCGCATCGATAATGGTTACGCTATAAATATTGGCACATAAATTTAATGCCGCTAATGTTGTTTGATTTGCCGCGGCAGCATCCCATAACGTTGCGTAAGGTGGAGTTCCACCAATAGGAGACACCGAAGCCGAACCATCACAAATACCACACAATGCGGGTGAAGATCCCGTAAGCACACTAAATACTGCCGGTTCGTTGATAACAAAATTGGTTATTGAATTGCATCCGACCGCATCTGTTAAACTCACCAAATAATTTCCGGGACATTGGTTGGTAATTGAACTTGTTACCTGAGCACCCGGTGACCAAAGAATGGAAATTGCTCCGGTACCACCGGTAGGTGTAACAGTTGCCGTTCCATTACAATCTCCGTTACATAAAACATCGGTCACAACAAGTGCCGGTGAAATTGCAACAGGCTCGTTTATTGTTTGCGTTCCTGAAGTTGTACAGCCTGAAGCATCAGTAACCGAAACGGTATAGGCCCCCGGACATAACGCTAAGGCGATTGCCGTTGACTGAGTTGCCGGATCATTCCATAAAGCAGAATACGGGGCAGTACCACCGCCAATATTAGCGTTAACTATACCATCACACAATCCGTTACAGGTAACATCGGTTGCTATGATATTTAAGGTTAAAACTGTTGGAGATGTTAAGGTAACTGTTGCTGATCCTACAACACATCCGTTGGCATCGTTTACAATAACTGTATACGTTCCTGCACATAAATTTGTGGCTGTTTGTGTTGTTTGCGCCAAAGCATCATCCCATAAAAAAGTATACGGTGCTGTTCCACCAAATACATTGGCAGTTGCTATTCCATTACAATTTCCATTACAGGCAGGGCTTGCTGAAGCTATTGAAACAACACCTGAGGCGGGTTCGGTAATGGTTACACTTTGGGGACCCGATGTACAGCCGTTGGCATCAAATACAGTAACGTTAAATGTTCCCGCACATAATGCTGTTGCCAGTTGCGATGTTTGGTTTGTGGGATCATCCCACTGAAAAGTATAAGGAGAACTTCCTCCGTTTGGAAATGCAGTTCCGGTACCATTACATTGCCCGAAACAATTCACATCATTTGAAGTTGTGCTAAACGTTAAGGGCGTTGGCTCGCTTATTAAAACGGTTGTTATTCCTGTACAACCCACCGAATCGGTAACGGTAACCATGACATTGCCCGGACATAAATTGAAAGCGGTAAAAACAGTTTGCGCTGCGGGATCATTCCATAAGTATGTATATCCACCGTTTCCTCCCGTAGGCGAGGATACAGCCTGACCCGTGCAAATTCCGTTGCAAAGAACATCAGTGCCCAATACGTTAGGTAAAACAGGAAGGGGTTCGCCTATATCAATTGTTGCTGCTGAAACACAGCCTGAATTATTTGTTACACTAACACCAAACATTCCGGCACATAAACCTGTTGCCGTATTGGCAGATTGCGTTGCCGGATCATTCCAGGCTATTGTACATGGAGGGTCGCTGCAGGTGAATGTAACTGTAGCTGTTCCGTCACATACTGCGTTACAGCTTGCATTAGTGCTGTCAACGGCAATAACCTCGGCACCAGAATTTGTTACAGCTACTGTAAATGTTTGTGAGCATCCGCTGTTATCGGTAACGACAACCGTATGGATACCTGCACATAAAGCTGTTGCTGTTTGTGTTGTTTGAGAACCTGCACTAACACTCCACTGGTAGGTGTATCCACCCGTTCCACCCGCAGGAGTAATTGTAGCGGTTGCACTGCACACACTGCACGCGGTTAATGTTGTGGTTGAAGTTGCGGTTATTGCGTTTGGTTCGGTAATGGTTACCGAAGCATTGGCGGTACATCCGGTAAGATCAGTGACAGTTGCTGTATATGTACCTATACAAAGACCTGAGATACTTAATGTAGTTGAACCTGTACTCCATAAAACCGTTAAGGGAGGCGTTCCGCTTCCAAGCACTGCGGTTGCGGTACCATCACAAGCACCGTTACAACTTGCATTCGTTTGACTTAAAACAATGGTAGGCGTATTGGAAGTGTTTATTGTTGCGTTGGCAGTTGTTGAACATCCATTACCATCTGTTACCGTAACTATATATGAACCCGCACATAACGCGCTGGCCGTTGTTGTACTTTGAGATAAAGGATCGTTCCAGGAAACATTTACAGGAGCTGTTCCACCTAACACGGTAACAGTTGCAGTTCCGTTACATCCCCCGGCACAATTCGCACCAACAGTAACGACCGAAGCAGATAATGCGGTTGGCTCGGTTACTGTGGCTGTAAACGGACCAAAACTACATCCACTAGCATCAACAATAGTAACATTATAAGTTCCGTCACACAGTCCGGTTGCTACAGGTGTTGTTTGCGCTCCCGGGTCGGTCCATACATATGTAAAAGGACTTGTTCCTCCGGAAACATTTACAGATACAACACCATCGCATACACCGTTACAACTTGCTGTACCATTCGTGATAGTTGCGGTTATATTTGGTGGCTGGGTTATGGTGAAATTAACAGGTCCAATTGAACAGCCGTTAAGATCAGTTACAGTATAAGTAAATGTTCCTGCACAAATACCCACCTCGTTAGGGGTGGTGTTTGCGCTGGTTGACCATGCAACAGTATACGGAGCAAGACCACCACCAATGGTCAAGGTTGCGGTTCCGTCACAAACACCAAAACAACTTGCGTTCGTAGTAACAACTGAAACTGCGAGAGGGCTTGGATCGGTAATGGTAACCGTTGAAGTATTTACTATACAGCCGTTGGCATCGGTAACCTGTAAAAAATAGTCACCGGCACAAAGTCCAGTTGCAACCAAGCCCGATTGTCCGATCGGGATCCCTGTTGTGGCGTTTATCCAACTCAAGGTATAACCCGGTGTTCCTCCTGAGACCGTTGCAGTAATTTGTCCGCTACACACGCCTGTACAAAGCGCATTTACTCCAACTACCGTTGTGGCAATTGCCGTTGGTTCATTAATGGTAACAGGCATGGGCAAACTACTACAGGCCGATGCATCGGTGGCGATCACAAAAAATGTTCCTGCACAAAGTCCGTTTGCATCCTCAGTTGACTGACCAATTGGAAGACCCGTTACCTGATCAAACCAATCGTATGTATACGGTAATACCCCACCTGCCGGAGTCAGATCTGCTAAACCGTTACAGGTTCCGTTACAGGTAACATCGGTTCCAACAACCGAGCCTGTTACGATAACGGTACTTGTAATGATAAATATTGCCGATGTATCATCACATAAACTCGCATCGGTAACCACTAAATAATAACTACCTGCACATAATCCGGTAACCGGATTAGTTGTTGCAGCAATTGGAATACCTGTAGTAGCATCGACCCATTGAAATGTAAATGATCCTGTTCCTCCGGATATAACGGCCGAGGCACTTCCGTTGCAAAGTGTTCCGCAATCCGAAGAAGTTGGTGTAACGGTAATTGCTATAGGCAATGGCTGAGTTACCAATTGATTTGCCGATTGAATACTACAGCCATTAGCATCGGTTGCCACGGCAAAATAAGTTCCGGGACATAAATTGATTGCGTTAGTTCCTGTTTGTCCAATAGGAACCGCACCCGGATTTTGAAACCAAACAATTGTAATTGTACCTGTACCACCACTCACATTAAAAAATGCGGAACCATCACAAGCACCGTTACAGGTAATATCGGTATTTCCCTGTGAAGTAACAACCAATGCAGGCGGTTCGGTAATGGTAAATACAGGTGACACTAAGGTACAACCGTTAGCATCGGTAACAGTTCCTGTATAATCTCCCAAACACATATTTATTAATGGATCGCCCACACCTGCTGAAGTACCTGAAGGACTGTTTTGCCAGGTTATATTTAATGCGCCTGTACCTCCTCCAACTGTTGCGTCTGCAGTTCCGGTACAAGCTCCATTGCATAATATATCAGTATCTACAACTGAAATTGTTAATGCCGGTGGTTCAGTTAAGACTATTGGCGGTGTTGAAAGGGAAATACAACCATTTCCATCGGTAACCTGAGCGAAATACGTTCCTGCACACACACTCCCAAGAGGATTACCTGCACCAACGGGCGTACCAGTGAACGCATCAAACCACACCACAGATAATGATCCCGTTCCTCCACCAACAACTGCCGTCAAAATTCCATCACAAATACTGTTACAGGTTAAATTGGTGGCACCGGTTGATATCGTAATAGGTGGCGGACTCGTAATTGTAATATTTGCCGATTGGAAAGTACAACCGGCCGCATCGGTCACAAAAACAAAATAACTACCGGCACATAAGCCATTGATAGTTGTTGATGTTGCTCCAATTATCGGTAATCCGGTTACGGCATTAAACCATTGATATGAATGTGGTGCCGTTCCATTGGCGGAAGTAATTGTGATACTGCCTGAACAGACGGAATTACAAACAAGATTTGTAATACTTACAACTGTTACAGTGATAGAAAGCGGTTCGGTTATAGTTACGGTTTGATTTCCCGTACAACCCATAAAATCGGTAACTGTTATACTAACGGGTCCGGGACATAGGCTATTTATTGAATCATTGACAGAACCCGTGCTCCACATAAAAGTATAGGGCGCTCCGTTACCACCACTCGGAGCTGAGAAGGCCGTTCCGTCACAATCGCCAAAGCAACTCACAGAACTTCCAACTGCATTTGGTAATACCGCGGTTGGAATTAAAATAAAAAAGGCTGTATCAAATAAACAACCATTGGCATCAACAACATCTACTGTATTTAATCCGTTGCATAACATTACGGCCACAGGGGTTGATTCGCCAGTACTCCAGGCATACGTATAGGCCGGAACACCACCAATAATTAGTGGTGAAGCGGTACCGTCACAAGAACCGAAACACGTAGGGTTTGTTCCTGACCACGATAAAAGTGTCATTGCAGGCGGTTCGTCAACAGTAACAGTTGTAAAACAGGTAAACCCGGCCTGACCCATATCCGAAACAACAACAAGATATGTTCCTGCATCAACATTTGAATAACAAAGTGTGGTCGGACCACCTCCTGTCCATAATACATTAAAGGGGCCTACTCCACCAACAATGCTCACACAAACGGTAGCATCTGAAGAGTCATTACATGAAACGTCATAACCATTGTAATTTGTGGTTGCGTTTGCAACAATATTGAATGGAATGGGTGCACCGCAAAGCGTTTTCGTACCCGAAAGCGGGTCGCCTTTGGATTCATTTAGAATATTAAGCGGTTCATGTTTTAATTTTTTCAGATCGCCAAGTATATTACCCGAAATTATTGTTACCCCACGAAGCTCAGACTCATTAAACTTTGATGAATTAATTTGAAAAACATTACAAAAGATAAACTGATCATTAAATATTAGTTTTTGATCATGAAGAATAATATTGCCTGTTGTTTGAATATCGTCAATGATTATCAGCTCCCGTTTTCCGTTAAAATCAATATTGCCGGTAAATTGTGTTCCTCCTGCTGCAAATTTGCTATTGGATACTTTTGTATTAAAAATAAGATCGATCTTACCTTTTAATTTAATACGGCTTTCAGAAACAAAGCTGCCTTCCACGGTAAAAACGGAAACTGAACTTGTGATAAACGTAAGTTGAACGTTGTCCTCAACGATAATATTTTCGACAGCAATATTTTGTTCGAGTAAGATATTACTTGAAGTTCCTTTTTTGAAAATAATGTTGTCATTACTTCCTGGAATATTTTTTGATGTTGAATTATTCGTTGACCAGGATGAAGGGTCAGAGAATTTTGCGTGTTTTTTTCCAACCCAAATATAATCTGCAGCATTTGCATCAAAAACGAGCAAGTGTAAGAGGAGTGCTATTACGAGAAACTTTTTCAAACCCATCAATTCAGTCATTTAAGGTACTCAAAAGACGTGAAAGAATACCAAAGCGTTGCCTGAAAGTTGTAAAGCATTATTTGAGCGAGATTCTAAATTCCAAAAATGTTAAAACCCTTTATTAATAATTGATTATCAGTTTTTAACATTATTCAAGTGACTCCTTTTCATACTGTATGTAAAATAGATGATAAGACCTGCAACCAGCCAGATTATGAAGCCTATCCAATGAGAAAACTCAATTTGAGCCATCATGTAGAGACAACTAATGAGTCCCAACAATGGGATAAGTGAGTAGTTTTTGATGACGGCCAGCACAGTTGAAATGATAAATACAAGGAAAAAAAGCATCATTGGGATCTTTAATGTCCAGTCTTCTACATCAAAATTCAAGAATTCGATGAACCATGCTTTCCAGGTCGTGCAAAATAAAACGATCAAAACAACCAACAAAACAGGCATAACGTACCGGGCGTTGACGTACGGTGTTGAGAATTTTCCGGGTTCTTTTGGTGAACGCCCCATTTTTAAAACACCGGCACAAACGAGTATGAATGCGAATAACGTTCCGATGCTGCATAAATTTTCAATAGTCGTTGCAGGCAAAAATATTGTTGGAATTCCTACAACGAATCCGGTTACAATCGTTGCAAAACCGGGAGTTTTATATTTGGGATGGATCTTTGAAAACTTTTTTGGAAGCAGGCCATCACGGCTCATGGCTAACCAAATTCGTGGCTGTCCCATTTGGAAAACAAGCAATACACTTGCTAACGCTATTATTGCTGAAAATGCTATTATATCACTTACCCACCACAGAGATGGATACGCACTAAAGACGGCAGAAAGGGGATCGCTTACATCCAACGTTGAATAATGCACCATTCCTGTTAACACCAATGCAATTAAAATATATAAAACTGTACAGATTAAAATGGAATATAAAATTCCTCTTGGCAGATCGCGTTGCGGATTTTTACATTCTTCGGCCGTTGTTGAAATGGCATCAAAACCTATATACGCAAAAAACACACCTGAAACTCCTGCTAAAACACCTGAAATTCCGTTAGGCATAAATGAATGATAATTTTCGCCATTAATATAATTGACACCCACAATAATTACCATTAAAACGACCGCTAATTTTATACCTACCATTATGTTGGTTGCGGCACGTGACTCTTTCATACCTCGATAGACCAACCATGTGATGAGCGCAATAATTACAAGTGCGGGTAAATTAAATATTAAGCGAAGTGATCCAATTGTTGGAGCATCCATCCATGCCTGGTATAAAGGGATCTTAGTGACAACACCCAAACTTTCAACGGTCATACATTCTTTTAGCGTATGGCCCTTTGCCAATACAGCCTGTACAGCTGAGTATCCATCGTGCGAAGTAAAATAATCGTTGCACAACCAGTGTGGAATGTGCCAACCAAACTGTCCTTCCATTAATGCGTTGAAATAACTGCTCCAGGAAACGGCTACCACAACATTTCCAATGGCATATTCCATAATTAATGCCCATCCAATGATCCATGCAAATAATTCTCCAAAGGCGACATATGAATACGTGTAAGCACTTCCTGAAACAGGAACTTTACTGGCAAATTCGGCATAAGCAAATGCTGCGAAACTGCAGGCAATACCTGTAAATAAAAATAAAAAAATTACACCGGGCCCACCGCTTGCGCTTGCTTTACCAATGGTACTAAATATACCTGCACCAACTATTGCTGCAATTCCAAATGCAACCAGATCCTTAACACCCAATGTTTTTGCAAGTCCGGTACTATGCGAATCGGCAGCACCATCTTTCATGATCTGCTCAATGGTTTTTTTGCGAAATAATTTACTCATTGGTTTTGGATTGAAGGCTAAAGTTAAAATAAATCAGTTTCAAGGCATGAAATATTTTATAAAGTTGCAATAACTTCCTTGAGGAGAATACCAAGCTTTTTCTCTGATTTGCCCGCAATTTCAATGATCTCGGGAATATTTATAGGCTGCAAATTATCGGGATCGCATTCATCGGTTATGACCGAAATTGCGGCCACATTCATGCTCATATGATTTGCCACGATAACTTCGGGCACCGTACTCATACCAACTGCATCGGCACCAATTTTACGAAGAAAACGATATTCCGCAGAAGATTCCAGCATAGAACCTGCTACCGAAACATACACTCCGTTTCGCAAAACAATGTTATTGTTTTTTGCAGATGCATTAAATGCGGAAATAAAATTTTTATTGTATGCTTTGCTCATATCCGGAAAACGTGGACCAAATTCATCCAAATTTTTTCCGATCAAGGGATTTGAAGGTTGCAAATTTATATGATCGGTGATCAACATAAGATCGCCTTTTTTCCATGACAGGTCCATTCCCCCGGCTGCGTTTGATAAAAATAAATTATTTATCCCTAACAACTTCATTACACGAATTGGCAAAGTAATTTCCTGCATGCTGTATCCTTCATAAAAATGGTAACGACCGTTCATTGCCAAAACTGTTTTACCAGCGACTTTTCCATAAATTAGTTTTCCAGCGTGAAATTCAACCGTAGCAGTAGAAAAACCCGGAATTTCGGAATATGGAATTTCGGTAATAATTTCAATTTCATTCACAAATTGAGAAAGACCCGTACCCAATACAATTCCCAGATCTATATTGTCAAGGCCCTTTGATCTTAAATAGTCGGCCGAGGTATGAATTAATTTTAAATGATTATCTGACATGTTTTTTATAATATGCTAAAAGTTGTTCGTGTGATGCGCCTAAACGATATCGGGTATGGATCCACATAAATACAAGATATAAGCGAAC
>JAYUZA010000128.1:0-2713 GCA_043752145.1 Flavobacteriales bacterium | reverse complement strand
TCATGGAAATGCAAAAGACACGGCAAAGGTTGAAAAGCCTGTTGTAGCCGTGAAGCAATTAAACGTTTTGTTTGAGGCTTATTTTGAATTAAAAAATGCATTGGTGAAAAGTGACAGTAAAACGGCAGCAGCCAAAGCCAAAGAATTACTAAGCGCATATTCAAAGGTTGAGATGGGCAAAATGAAAGAAGTAGAACACAATGCCTGGATGAAGGAAATGGGTGATGTAAAAAAGCATACCGAAAAAATTGCCTCATCAAAAGACATTGACGCGCAACGCAAGAACTTCAGTGAACTTTCAGAAAACATGTACGCGCTTGCGAAAGTGGCCGATCTTGGTTATACTGTTTACAAGCAACACTGTCCAATGTACAATGAAGGGGCAAACTGGTTAAGCAAAGAAAACGCAGTGAAAAATCCTTATTACGGATCACAAATGCTAACCTGTGGTAAAACTACCGAAACGATAAAATAATGTTGCGACAAAGAATTATTTTGTTTGTTGTTTGTCTCTCCGGTTTTAAACTTGCAGCACAGCGAACTGTCAGGTATGATTTATACCTGCGTGATACCATTGTAAACTTTGCAGGAAAGGAAAAACATGCGTTTGCAGTGAACGGTCAAATACCTATGCCTGAATTGCATTTTACCGAAGGCGATACCGCTGAAATTTATGTACACAACGAAAGTAGAGAAACAACGAGTATACATTGGCATGGGTTGATATTGCCCAACGAGCAGGATGGTGTGCCTTACCTGACATCTGCCCCCATCAAATCAAAAGCAACACACCTATATAAATTTCCTATTGTGCAAAACGGCACATATTGGTATCACTCCCATTGGCAATTGCAGGAACAAATTGGCATGTATGGAGCCTTTATTATTCATAAACGCAACGAAAAACCAATGCCCGAATACACACTTGTGTTGAGTGACTGGACTAATATGAAACCGTTTGAAGTACACCGAAGATTACATATGGCCAATGACTGGAGCGCCATTAAAAAAGCGAATATTCAAAAAGGTGCAGCACAAAGTTATGTTGATGCTATTGCTGAAGGGAAATTGAAAACGAAGTTAGGCAATGAATGGAAACGGATGCTTGCTATGGATGTGAGCGATGTTTATTACGATAAATTTTTGAGCAATGGTAAGCCGGAAATTGAAGCAACGCAATTTAAGGCCGGTGATAAAGTGCGATTGCGCGTGATCAACGGAAGCGCATCAACATATTTCTGGCTGAAATATGCAGGAGGTAAAATAAGCGTTGTGGGAAGTGACGGAGAGGATGTTGAACCTGTCGAGGTAGATCGTCTAATTATTGCCGTAGCGGAAATATATGACCTTGTGGTGACGATTCCTGCCGACAGTACTGCGTTTGAATTCCTGGCTACTTCAGAAGACCGGATACGAAATACATCAATTTGGTTGGGCAAGGGTATTAAACAACTGGCATCACCACTTAAACCGCTCAAGTATTTTGAAGGCATGGAAATGATGAACGGGATGATGAAGATGAATGGCAACCTTGATGATATGGGTATGAACATGAGCTTACAGCAAATGGACATGAATGTGGTAATGTATCCTGAAATTACAGGAGAAAAGGGAGCGGAAAAAGAAATGGATCACAACCATCATGAAGGAATGAACATGGAAAATGGCAGCCAATATAAAAGCAATGAACTTTCGGATATTGTTACACTGAATTATTCCATGCTGAAAGCGCCTGTTAAAACCAAATTACCCGATGCACCTACAAAAGTTTACAATTTTGAATTAACCGGAAACATGAACCGTTATGTTTGGAGCATCAACAACAAAACGATTTCGGAAACAGATAAGATACTGATCAAAAAAGGTGAAAATGTACGTATCATCATTTATAATAACAGCATGATGCGGCACCCGATGCATCTGCATGGACACTTTTTTAGGGTGGTAAACGGGCATGGAGATTATTCCCCACTAAAAAATGTACTGGATATTATGCCAATGGAAACCGATACGATTGAGTTTGCCGCAACCGAAAGTGGCGACTGGTTTTTTCATTGTCATATTTTATACCACATGATGAGCGGCATGGGAAGAATATTTAGCTATGAAAACTCACTGGTAAATATACAGGTTCCCAACCGTAAAAAAGCATACCGTAAAATATTTAGCGATGACAGGCAATTCCATTTCATGTTCATGAACGATTTTGCCAGCAATGGAAATGATGGCGAGATGCAGTACATGAATACGCGTTGGAATTTACAGGCCGAATGGCGATTGGGCTATAATGACTACCACGGATATGAAGCAGAAACACATTTTGGAAGATACATAGGTAAAATGCAATGGCTTTTTCCGTACATAGGCATTGACTGGAGGTACCGCAAAGCGCATCAGAATGAAATCCCGGAAAAAAATATTTTTGGCCAGGTGAATACGAAGGATGGAAGGACAACCGCATGTTTTGGTATTCAATACACACTACCTATGCTGATTGTGGCTGATGCTCGTATTGATAGCGATGGCAGACTAAGATTTCAATTGATGCGTGAAGATCTTCCCATTTCAAAACGCTTGCGCTTAAACCTCATGTATAATTCAGATTTTGAATACATGGTGGGCTTACGGTATGTCCTTAACAAAAACTTTTCGATCTCTACCCATTATGATGTTGATATGGGATTGGGCGGAGGATTTACGTTCAATTACTAAT
>JAYUZA010000127.1:0-2716 GCA_043752145.1 Flavobacteriales bacterium | reverse complement strand
TCAACTCCTTTGCGTTTGGTAAAACCCGATAAAATAGCTCCCGTTCCACCCGCTTTTGTTTCGGTGAATTCAACCCAAAAAGGAATTGTAATCAAATGGAATAATTCAACAAGTCCGGATCTAAGATCAACCTCATTGATACGAATTGAAACAAACAAGGAAACAATGATAAAACAATTTCCAAAAAAGGATACCACATCATTTTATTACGATAGTGTGGTTAAACCACAAATTAATTATCAATATAAACTTATTGCCACCGATAAAAGCGGAAACATTGCTTTCAGCCGATCAAACTTCCAAACATTTGAACCCGGTTATAGAAATGCCATTGCCAATTTTACCGCCAAAGCCGATATTGAAAAAAAATTAATTACCTTAAGTTGGAGCGAACCCAACGATCCCGTATTTAGCTACCGCATTTACCGCGCAAAAAACAATGAACCACCCATTTTATTGAAAACACTTAACCCAAAAAATATTTTTTACAACGACAAAGATCTAAACCAAAACAACGTTTACTCCTATACCCTTGAAGCCATTTTTATGAGCGGTATACATAGCCAAATGAGTTTACCGCTGAAGGTTGGGTATTAAAATTTTCGATGATTTAATTTTACGTTGATCTCCTTCCCCCTTTGTAAAGGAGGTGCCCCACTTGAATATTTTTTTGAACATAAAAATTAAAGGGCGGAGGATTTTTGACGATATAAATCCCCCGGCCAAAATATTTGAGTTGAAATTGGTCTTTACGCAGGCCACCCCCTTTATAAGGGGGAAGGAGTTTTATCCAAGACTTAAAAAATTCAATACTCCCTAAAAAACTGTTACACCCTTGCCTGTTTTTATAAAGCTCACCAAACTTTTTTGGATGAGCCCTGTCCAGCCACCCGAACAACCCTTGTAACATTCAACCGTGGGAAGTAAACCCTGGTGCGTAAACTGTAACTGTGTTTTATTGTTTATGCGCGAGATCTCAAAAATGATCTTCGTTCCCGTCCATTCGCTTTTATCCTCAATAAAATTTAATTTACTGTCGGTCACCAGCCACACCACTTTTTGATCGGGAACCATTTCTACCACTTTTTGTTTTGAATAATGGAACTCTTCCATTTTATACGTAAACTCATCGTTGAGTTTTGTTGAGCTCCCTTTAACCTCGCCCTGCCACCAGCCTCCAACATTGTTAATGGCTTTGTATACTTCACCGGCTGTTTGATCAACCAATATTGTTGTTGTAAAATCCTGTGCTTTCATTTTGCTTTATTATTTAAAAGGGTTTGTAATTTTTTGAGTTTAGTCGACCAAAATTTATCAAAGTAATTGATAAAATCCTGCAATTCATCAAAGCCATCTTGCTTCAACGTACAATACCGCTCTCTGCCAATATCCTTAATGGAAATGAACCCTGCGGTATACATTATTTTTATATGTTTTGAAACCGCAGGTCGGCTCATGTCGAAATTATCGGCCAGGGCATTTATGGTCATGCTGTTTTTTGAAAGCAATTGCATCATATGCCTGCGGCTGGGATCGGCTATTACCTGAAATACGTCAAGCGTTTGTGTTTGCATTATTTTTCGCTTTTAAAAGTTCACCCAATATTTTAATTAAGCTGGTCCAACCACCATTGTGATCGCTTAAATTTTTAAATATTTCAAAACCGCTGTGCACCAAATACAATTCGGTTCCGCCATCAATCTCGGTTAATGTCCAGCTCACGTTTGACGTATAAGGAGTTTTGGTGACTTCCCAATCGTTTTTCCATATATACGACAGGTTTGTGTATGGTTTAACTTCCACCACTTCGCAAACAACAAATGAGTTATTGGGATTGGTAAAACGAAAATGATGCCCTACAACAGGTTTAAAATCGCTTGGCATCAGCCATTGCTCCATTAATTCGGGCTTGGTTAAATAGTCCCAAACTTCCTGTGGTGTTTGAGCAAAGTAAAATGTGTGTTTAATGTCTCTTTTCATATTAGGTAACTTTTAAGTTACACAAATATATGTAACTTTAAAGTTACTAAACAACTATTTCTTCAATAATTTTTTAACTGATTAAAAATGAGGCTTAAAAAAGAAATGTTAAGTTTATAAACACCATTAATTTTACGTATAACTACCCAAATTTCACGTATTTCTACGCAAAATGACCACCCACATGTGCAACTATAGATCATTTTTATTATTTTAATTTCCTCAAAAATTTAAAACGCTTTACCAAAAAATGCACGCACATTAAAACATGGGTAACGACCGTACATATAAATCAAATGATGATCGTTTAAAACTTATGCGGCAATTTTGGGCCGAACGGGAAGAGGATTGGGATAATTTTACGAATAATTTGCCCGATAAAAATCCAGAAACCGAACTTCTTTCAGGAAATACCATTGAATACAGGGTTCAAAAAGGCGATACCCTTGATAGCATTGCCGCAAAATACAACACAACTGTTGACAAAATACTTGAACTTAACACTCGTCTTGACGCAGGCAAGAATTTAAAACGTGGCCAAAAAATTATTGTACCGGTTTACAAAGCCGATTATACATATAAATTCAAAGGAAACGATTCCCCGGTAAGATTGGATGTTTTTAAAGAATGGTTTAACCCTAAACAAGAAACGCAGAGCAATGACGGTAAAAACAGCGATGAAGCTGAACCTGACAAGGAAGATATTGTACGAAAAAACAAAAAAATGCAAAACAAT
>JAYUZA010000126.1:0-7054 GCA_043752145.1 Flavobacteriales bacterium | reverse complement strand
CCGTAATCTATTTGTATACCCTGGCTATTTTACGACCCGATTTCAAATTCAAGCCCATTCAACTACTCCACCTACTCCCCTTCGCTGCAGCGCTTATTATTATCAAGATCCAGCTTATTAACGTTAGTTACCAAACAGTTATAAGCTCTATTGATAGTTTAATGTCGGGTACTGTTCAAATGAGCTTGGAATCAACGTTATGGTTCGTTGCGTATTTTGCCCACCTCCTTATATATCTTTTTATAGCCCAAAAAAGTATGCGCAGGTCGGTTCATGATACATCCGAAAAATACCTGATACGCGTTGAAGACAGGTTAAGATGGTTGCAACAGTTAACCTTATTTCTTGCCATAATTGCCTTGGTGTTTGCAGGCATCGTTACCTACATTGCATGCACCGGTTTGTATTCCATTACCGGAAATTACATTTATATTTCTGCTTTAGCTGTGATAGTATATCTCATTGCTTTTCAATCATCCATCAATGGTCATGTAATTGTTGCGGGATTCGAAAAAAAATACACAACAGGAAATCTTAGCAGCCAATTGGCGCAACATATTTTATCAAAATTACTTCATCTTTTTGAAACCGAAAAAGTATTTACGGATCCCGAATTAAAGATCGATAACCTTGCCAGGCGTGTTGAAACCACTTCGCATGTTTTATCGCAAGTGATCAACGATAAGTTGAACAAGAGCTTTTATGAACTGCTCAATTATTACCGAATTGAGGAAATTAAGGTACGCCTCAAAAATCCGGTTTATGCCAATTATTCCATCATGGGTATTGCTTACGAAGTTGGGTATAACAGCAAATCGGCCTTTAATACGGCTTTCAAAAAACAAACGGGACTAACGCCTAGTGCATATCTGAAATCGATTAAATGAAGGAGCCTTTAGCGTTTGATCCCTACCAAACCGGCTTACCGGTTACCGAAATAATTGGCGATGTAAAAAAACATTTGGCCGATTCCAATACTCTTATAGTTCATGCACCACCCGGTGCCGGAAAATCGACCTTACTTCCACTTGTTCTTTTTGAAGAATCATGGCTTGAAGGAAAGAAAATTCTAATGCTTGAACCACGCAGGCTCGCAGCAAAAACAATTGCTATGCGCATGGCTTCGTTACTCAACAATGAAATTGGCAAGACCGTTGGTTACCGCATTCGTTTTGAAAACCGCATTACTGATACGACAAAAATTGAAGTTGTTACCGAAGGTATTTTAACCCGTATGCTGCAACACGACAACGCACTTGAAGGTGTTGGCATGGTTATTTTTGATGAATTTCACGAGCGAAGTTTACATGCCGATGTTGCGCTTGCTTTATGTCGCGAAGCACAACAAATCCTTAGACCCGACCTGCGCATCATGATCATGTCGGCAACACTTAATATGCCGCAACTCACTAACCTCCTGGGGTCTGCTGCAGTTACCAGCGAAGGAAAACAATATCCCGTTGACATAATTTATGCAGGCGACTCGGATTTTATGATGCTGCCCGAACTAACCGCCCGTGTTGTTTTTAAAGCAGTAAATGAACATGAGGGCGATGCTTTGGTTTTTTTACCGGGCGAAGGTGAAATTCGTAAATGCGAAGAAATTCTACGCACACAATTAAAAGAATTTTCCATCCATCCTTTATACGGACAATTATCACACAGCGAACAATTTGCTGCGATCATGCCAAACAAGAATGGAAAACGAAAAATAGTTTTGGCTACTTCCATTGCCGAAACCAGTTTAACCATTGAAGGAATTCGCATTGTGGTTGATACAGGATTTGGAAGAACTTCTCGTTTTGACCCTAAATCAGGTTTATCACGATTGGAAACCGTAAAAATTTCGAAGGATTCGGCAAGTCAACGTGCAGGTCGTGCGGGACGTTTAAACAGCGGTGTTTGTTACCGCATGTGGACTAAAGCCACGCATGAACGCATGGAGGAACATCGCGTTCCTGAAATAATGGAAGCCGATCTGGCAGCACTTGTTTTAGATATGGCACAATGGGGAATTACCGATATTCAAAACCTAACGTGGTTAACACCTCCTCCAAAAGCATCGTTGCAACAAGCTACCGAAACCTTGCATCAATTAAACGCATTAGAGAATAATAAAATTACCGAACACGGAAAAAAAATTCATGCTTTAGCTTGTCACCCACGTATGGCCCACATGATATTGATGGCGCAAAACACGGCAGACATACAATTGGCTACCGATATTGCCGCAGTTTTGGAAGAACGTGATCCGTTACCCAGAGATTCTGGAATTGACATTAACTTACGGGTTGAGGCCTTACGCAGAACGCGCAAGAACAATGATTCGGGAAGCTTTGGCGGAAAATTCTCACGCATTGAAAAAGTAGCCGCTTCGTATAGAAAACTGGTGAATGTTGAACCCAACAACGATGCGTTTGATCCGTTTGAAACGGGTTTATTATTAGCCTATGCTTATCCCGAGCGCATTGCTTTTGCAAGACCGGGAAATAACGCACAGTTTCAATTGGCTAATGGTAAAATTGCTACAGCCGGACATAAAGATGACCTGGCGCACGAACCATGGTTAGCTGTTGCACACATGGATATGCGCGATGGATTGGGTAAAATTTTCATGGCTGCTCCGCTCAATCCAAAAGACTTAATGCCAATGGTAAAAGAACAGGAAATTATTACCTGGGACACACGCAAAGGAGGCGTTATAGCCACTAAAGAATTGAGAATAGGGAGTATTGTTTTAAAGACCTCACCCCTGCCCTCTCCTAACCCTGAGCAAATTGCCGAAGCTATTTCAAACGCTATAAAAACCGAAGGTGAGAACCTTTTAGACTTTGATGACAAGATGCTGCAGTTGCAAAACAGGATCATGAGTCTGCAAAAATGGAATGGCGATGATTCGTTTCCGGATGTGTCAACCCAGGCTTTATTGGAGAATAATGCCCAGTGGTTAGGCTTTTATTTAAAAGGAATTAAAAGGAACGAAGAACTGAAGAAGATAAACCTTGCTGAAGCTTTGTTACAAAGTCTGGATTGGGAAAAGCAACAGGAACTGGAAAAACTGGCACCACAAAAAATGGATGTTCCCAGCGGATCAAAAATAAGCATTGAATATTTTGCCAATGGTGCTACTCCTGTTTTGGCTGTGCGATTGCAGGAAGTATTTGGTTTGGCCGATACACCCAAGATCAACAACGGCAAAACTGCGTTAGTGCTACACTTGTTATCGCCAGGCTATAAACCTGTTCAAATTACCTCGGACCTGAAAAGTTTTTGGAGCAATGCCTATTTTGACACTAAGAAGGAATTACAGCGAAGGTATCCGAAACACTCGTGGCCCGATGACCCGTGGACGGCTCCTGCGGTAGCCAAAGGAAGATCATATAAGCGGTAGGCTCAACGAATCTGCTTGCCATCCTTCCCGTTCAATCATCCTTTATCACCATTTCCTTATAAAACGTTTGAATTTCGCTTTTTCATATTATTTTTACATAAAAAACCGAACCATGAAAACACTTTGTTCATTAGTCTTAATTGCTTTTACTTTGGGTGTAAACGCACAAACACTTGGATGGGAATGGATGCGAACCGGTAACGATGCATACCTTAATCAGGTAGTGGGCACAGCAGTTGATGCCTCCGGCAATGTTTATTCCATTGGAGAATACAAGAGCAATCTCACCATTGGTACGACCCTTCTGGCCAATGCTTCCACTTCCTATGAAGATGTATTTGTAGTCAAGTACAATATTAGTGGTGTTTTACAATGGGCCCGTAAAATTGGCGGAACAGGTGTTGATAAAGCTGCAGGAATAAGTATAGACACTTCGGGAAACTGCCTTGTTTATGGTTATTACACGGCAACCTCTCTAATCATTGACAGTTATACGTTAACTAATACAAGTGTTGGAACACAGGAACTTTTTCTTGCGAAATTAGATGGCACAACAGGTACAGCAATATGGGCGCGCGATGCCGGTAGCGGTGGTGATGACAGAGCCGTAGGCATAACAACCGATAACAATGGAAATGTAATTTTAACCGGAACATTTAACGGCCCTTCAATTACGTTTGATGCGTTTACCGCTAACATGGCTTTTGGTTGTTACAACGCCACGTTTCTTACAAAACTGGATAACAATGGCAATGCTTTATGGTTACGGGAGTATGGTGATACTGCTTTTACCAATGCTGGAAAAGTTGTGTGTGATTTGGCAGGTAACATCTACATGAACGGATGGTTTGAAGGTTATTATTACAGCATGGATGCCTTCACTGCAATAGGTTTTGGTGATATGTATGTAGCAAAAATCAATGGTTCAGGAGCAGTGCAATGGATGAATACACCATCTTTTCAGAATTGGGGCGACCAAATTAACGATATACTCATTGATGAAAGCGGTGACTTATATGTTGCAGGACAATTTACCGGAGACTCTATTGTAATGGGATCGATTACAGTTTATAATAACGAGGTTCCTTATTCCGATGTGTTCCTGGTAAAAATGGATGCTTCCGGAAATTATTTGTGGGGAGAAAATTTCTGGAGTTTTGCTAGCTACGATGAATATCCGCAACTGGCATTGGGTTCACCCGGTAATATTTATATAAGTATGCAAATGAGCGGCTCATCAGTTACTCTTGGTAGTAGTACTTATACGGGTGTGGGAAGTTACGATACTTATATTTGTCGTGTCAACTCCATGGGTGTTCCAGTGTGGAGTATTCAATTGGGAGGAGCTGGTTACGAGGGCCAGGCCGATATAGCGTATACTACCAACACATTATATGTGGGTAGTTATACAACATCAGCCCCATTGAATTTTAATTCTGCTCTTTTATCCAGTGATGGGAATTCGGATTATTTTGTAGCCAAGTTGGGAATAGGTACCGATGTTACCGAAAACGATGCAACTGAAAATACATGTATTGCCTTTCCTAACCCGACAGCAGATATCCTGAATATTTCATCAAAGCAACTTATTGAACAAATTCGCATTCGGGATATAACGGGTAAAATTGTATTTACAAAACAGGTAAACCAAACCCAGGTAACACTCAATTTACAAAACCTGGTAAACGGCTTGTATGTACTTGAAGCGTACACTGAAAAAGGTGAGATTTACACGAAGAAAATTACCAGATATTAACCAAACCCGGAAACTGGTAAATAACTGTGCCATGAATCCTTAATTATGCTTAATAGCCAGGCATGTTGCAAAGTCTGGATTGGGAGAAACAGCAGGACTGGAAAAACTGGTACCACAAAAAATTGACGTTCCCAGCGAATCAAAAATAAGCATTGAATATTTTGCCAATGGGGCAACACCCGTTTTGGCTGTGCGATTGCAGGAAGTGTTTGGTTTGGCCGATACACCAAAAATAAATAACGGTAAAACTGTGTTAGTGCTTCACCTGTTATCGCCCGGGTATAAACCCGTTCAAATAACTTCAGACCTAAAAAGTTTCTGGAGCAACGCCTATTTTGAAACGAAGAAGGAATTGCAACGCAGATATACGAAACATTCGTGGCCCGATGATCCTTGGTCAGCAGCAGCTGTTGCGAAGGGACGGAGTCAGAAGAAATAAAAATTTATCAGTTTCTAGTTTCGAATTCCGAGTTAGGGATAGAACATAAATCCCCGGCCAAAATATTTTGGTTAACCCTAATTTTTTGACAGGCTACCCCCTTTGTAAAGGGGGATGGAGTTTTACGTTAAATTAATTTTCGAGGATTTCCTTCCTCCTTTACAAAGGAGGTGCCCACGAAAATTTCTTTTCAAGTGAAAATTAATGGGCGGAGGATTTTATACGAAAGATCTCTGCCAGGGATAGAAGTGAAAAGCCCGGAAGGCACGTACTCGTGGCTGAGGACTTGGAACGTATAGCCCGACCCTGAAGTGATGGTATATTGAGTATCAATTTTCAGAAGAAGACTTTTGCCATCTACTTCAGGGAGGTAGCCCCTTATTCATCATAGAAATTATACATTTCAACAGACAATGATGCAAAACCCCGGATCATTTTGGTATGAATGGTAAATAATCACTGGAAAATTGAGTAATTTAGTATTCTTACTTTTTGCGTCATTAATAAATTATTTTTTATGAAACCGTACTCGGTTCATGAATATAATTAAAAAACAAATTATGATTATGAATAAAAGATCAATCTTATTTTCCTTCATTCTTCTTGGTTTTTTAAAACCCGCTTCATCAACTCATATTGCCGGTGGTGATTTTAGTGTTGAATGGGTTTCGGGAAATGATTTCAGGGTTACGCTAAAACTTTTTCGCGATTGCGCCAGTGGTGGTGCCGGTTTTGACAGCCCTATTACTATTGCTGTTTATGATAATGTAACCAATTTATTGTCCTTCACTTTTCCCATGAGCGCCCCTGTAATTACACCAATAACTTTGGGCGATGCATGCTATAGTCCACCTGCCTCGGTTTGTATTCAAGAGGGAGTTTATACAACCATTGTTACAATGCCCAATAATCCGAATGGATATTATTTAGCCTGGGAAAGATGTTGCCGCAACCCGAGTATACAAAATGTTGCTGGACCGGGTAGTTCGGGAATGGTTTTTTATGTTCAGGTGCCCGACCCGGTTTTACAAAATTCAACACCTATTTTTGGTCCATACCCTGCAACTGGATATTTATGCAATGGATTACAAAACACAATTGATTTTGGTGTAACCGAAGCTGATGGCGATTCATTGGTGTTTTCAATGATAACACCGTTAATGGGATCGGGCACATCGTCAACCTCACCTACTCTAGCGGGTGCAGCTTTACCTAAACCATACGTAACCATTAACTGGCAAGTACCTTATAGTTTAGCTGATATTGTTGGTGGAGTGCCACCAATGGCAGTAAATGCAAGTACAGGTGTAATTACGTGCTATCCTACCGGAACGGGTGTATTTACGTTTGCAGTAATGTGTGAAGAGTATCGCGCGGGTGTAAAAATAAGTGAGTCGATTCGTGATATTCAATATTACGTTTTGCCTTGTGTATTTGATGATTTTCCTGAAATAATGTTGCCTGCTAC
>JAYUZA010000125.1:0-2722 GCA_043752145.1 Flavobacteriales bacterium | reverse complement strand
AAATTTCAACGGCCGTGGCAATCGTCTAATTTAATTCGGGATTCTAAGCGTTCAAGACATGGCACCTTCTAAACAATATTTAGTAAAGATCAAATCCCTTAGACCGATATAATACCACTGTATCCGATTCGATCCACTTACCGTTCTGTTCGGTATAAACAAGTTTCATTTTGCCTTTTCGGATTAAAATAGGGTCATTTTCATAAGCACCACTTTCCAATTCATGCGTATAGATCATTGTAATTTGATTTTTTAAAATTGACATTTTAGATTCTGCATATAGAATGATCGAGTTTTCCAATAGATCGTCACCCATCATTCCTGAATATACGGATTCTGTTATTGATGATAAACTGTCTTCAGGGGTGAGTAATTTAAATATTTCGTAGCTACCCGAACAATAAGAAGAGCCACTTCCACAATGTTTGAAAAGATAGTAGTCCCCAAGTTTCCAAAAGCCATTAAATCTCTCCCAGCAACAAGCGACATTTCCATGAGTAAATGGGTAATGTTTCAGGAGCTCACCATTTAACGATATCTCATCAATGAAATGTATTTCACAATCTCCATTGTAAATTAAATTTTGATAACAAAGGTAAAACGAGTTATTATCTGTTCGATAGTATTTTGCAATAGTATCATTCTGATGGTAAGCACTCCAGGAAACCTTATTTGAATCGCAAAGTTCAAAAGAAAGAAGCCATGAAGATAGTGTATTCTTAGTTAAATAACCAGAGTCCACCCAATAGGAAACATCAAGAAGTTTTGCTGGTTTTGAGTTGCTCATTAGTGACAATGTTATTAGATGTTCTTTCTCGTTCTCAGTACGCACTGGCTCTTCAAAACAACCGTCATCTGAATTATTAACGCAAGACGAAAGCATTAAAATAAAAAGTGGAAGCCAAAGTATTTTTTTCATTTTCTTCGCTTGTTTAGTTACCGGCTTGTAAAGGCTCCAATGTCCAAAGGTCCCCCAACTCGAAACTAGAAACCCGAAACTGTTTAACTACCTAATTATTATTTCCTGATTTGAGTCCTCGCACCCAATTCTTAAAATTCAAATGTCCCACCATATGGTATTTGCTATTCGTAATTAATCCTGAATCGTCTATTTCGTCTTTTACCACCTTATACGGACTAATTCCACTGGCGTGAATGAAGTACATCATGTCTTTATCCTTCACAATAAAACCAACATGGTTATCAAGGCCCGCAACAAAAATATTTCCTTCATGTTTGCGTACATATTCTTTCATTTTTTTATAATTCCCGTTGCTAAAAATTTTTATTGACTGTTCATCACACACTTCTTTGATGAGAACCGATGAAGCTTGTTGCGCCAAAAAAACGCGATCGATGTTCAATCCCAATTGTTTTAAAGTTGTGGTGACAAAATAGCCACAGGCAATTTTTCCTTTTCGTGGTTCCAGTGTAGTACCGTTATAATCCCATTCGGTATCGTACCAATATTCAAAAATGGAATCCACTAAATAATTTTCCAGCAAACGAGGCATTGCTGTAAGGGATGCGTCTTTGATCTTAATTTTTAATCCCGCCAACATGTTTTGGTAATTGGCTTGAATGTCCTCGCTGGCGATAAGGGACAAATTTCCATTGACTCTTGACGTTTGTTTACCACAGCTTGTAATTACCATAAGGGCAATGATCATCATTGGTTTCATAGGCTTAATTTTAATTCTAAGTTAATGAATTACAGGCGTAAAACCCATTTCGATTAATAGTTTATGCAATACAAATAATAAACCGTACGATACAATTCCTGTTTTTTGGATCGAGTAAGGCGGATATTTGGCTCATTTTCCGTCAAAGCATTAGTAAGAAAAACTTATCTTGGTTTAAATTTTAAGGTGCCTTTTTAGGATACATGGTTTTTAGCAGCATCATATTTTTACTTTATTTCCTGCCAATTTTTTTATTGGGCTATCATTTAATGCCCACCGCTCTCAAAAATATTTATTTATTGCTTGGAAGTATTTTCTTTTATGCATGGGGCGCACCACTCTTTATTTTTGTTATCCTTACTACGACCTGTGTCGACTTCTTCCTTGTAAAAAAAATGAGTTCGTTCGATGATAAACGAAAAAGACGTTTGTGGCTCATCCTTTCTTTATCATTAAACCTGGGATTGCTTTTTTATTTTAAATACTGTAATTTTTTCATCGATAACCTTAACCATGTTTTAGGCGCGTTTAATGTTGACGACATTAACATTGGGAAAATTTTATTGCCTATCGGTTTATCATTCTACACATTTGAATCCATAACCTATGTTGTGGATGTTTACCGTGGTGTACATAAACCCTTACGAAATTTTTGGGATTATCAATTGTATATTATACTATTCCCAAAATTAATTGCAGGACCCATTGTTCGTTATCATCAAATTTCCGATCAAATTCAGGATCGATCTAAAAATGACACAATCGATTATAAGATTACCGGGATTACCCGTTTTGTATTGGGACTTTCCAAAAAAGTACTCATCGCAAATGTATTGGGCGTAACGGTAAACGAAATTTTTAAGGCCGATGCTGATACTTTATCATCCCTTGATCTGTGGATCGGTTCCATTGGATATACATTCCAGATCTATTTCGATTTTTCGGGTTATACCGATATGGCCATTGGTTTAGGAATGATCCTTGGATTTAAATTTCCCGAGAATTTTAATAATCCGTATATCTCAGGCAGCATTACCGAA
>JAYUZA010000124.1:0-2723 GCA_043752145.1 Flavobacteriales bacterium | reverse complement strand
GGCCCGAGGAATCGTCATTAATTTATCTACCTTTGCACTCAATGAGCGAGCAAATCACATTTGAGGACCTGAACCTAAGTACACCCATTTACAAGGCGTTAAACGATCTTGGATTTGTTTATCCTACAGCAATTCAACAAAAGGTTTTTTCAACAGTTATGTCTGGTCGCGATGTATTGGGTATTGCGCAAACAGGAACCGGTAAAACATTCGCCTATTTATTGCCATGCATTCGCTTATGGAAATTCTCGAAAGAACGTTTTCCACAAGTGTTGATACTTGTGCCAACGCGTGAATTGGTAATGCAGGTTGTGGAAGAAGCAAAAAAATTATGTACGTATCAAAACATAACCGTTGTAGGTGTGTTTGGAGGCGTAAACATAAAAAATCATGCTGCCGAAGTGTTGGATGGTTGCGATATTTTAGTTGCAACCCCGGGGCGATTAATGGACCTGGCCTTAAATGGAGTCTTGAAATTAAAAGCCATTAAGCGTTTGGTTATTGACGAAGTAGACGAAATGCTGAACCTTGGGTTTCGCTCGCAACTCAATACCATTTTTGATCTGTTACCCGAAAAAAGACAAAATTTATTATTCTCGGCAACACTTACATATGATGTTGAACAATTAATTGAAGTACGTTTTAACAATCCCGAAAAAATTGAGGCAGCGCCTACAGGTACCCCGTTAGAGAATATTGTACAGAGTTATTACCAGGTTCCTAATTTTTACACAAAAATAAATTTGCTCACGTATTTACTGAGGCATGATGATAAAATGACCAAGGTTTTGGTGTTTACCGCTACCAAACAATTGGCAGATGACGTACACAGTGAAATGAATAAAGTATTTCCCGGAACAATTGGGGTTATTCATTCAAACAAAGCACAAAACAACCGTTTTAAGACTGTAAAAGAGTTTCACGAGGGAACTATAAGGGTATTAATTGCCACTGATATTGTTGCCCGCGGATTGGATATTAGTGAAGTGACACACGTAATAAATTTTGATACGCCCGATCTGGCCGAAAGTTATATGCACAGAATTGGTCGAACAGGTCGTGCTGATAAAAAAGGAATTTCCATTACGTTTACGACAGAAGCTGAGAAAGAATTTAAAAACGCCATTGAGGAACTAATGAATTATGAAATTCCGCGCAAGGCTTTGCCAAAAGATCTGTTTATTTCAGAGGATCTGCGTGAAGATGAATTGCCGGTTGTGCGCATGAAGAACATCGTTACTAAACATAGTAAACCCGATGATGGTGGAGGAGCTTTTCACGAAAAACTAGACAAGAATAAAAAAGTAAATAAAAAAGTCACACGTGAAGATATCATGAAACGTAAATATGGTAAGCCTATTTCAAAAGGGAAAAAGAGTTTTAAGAAATAATTCGTAAATGTGTTAATTAGAAAATTAGCAAATGAAGATTACACCAAAAGAAACATATTTAGCCACTGCATGGGGTGATTCAGTTGATAATGTTGTAATTAAAGATATTAAACATGCGATTGCGGATACGCTCAAAACAGATGATGAGCATGGAGCGTTTTGGGTTATAATTATTAATGAAAATGAATTTGTTTTAGAAGCTCATAGAGATATGACTGTTATCGGTTCATTTGCCGGTGACCCAAAAGATGACATAAGTATGAAATGTTCAACATGGAGTCAAGTTGAAGACTTATTTGCTACGTTTCTTGATGGTGAAATAGGCAAAGTCAAAGAAATTTTAGAAACTAATAGAATTTAAGATAAGAATGATGCGCCTCAATAAATACATCAGCGAAAGCGGGATATGTTCCAGGCGTGAGGCTGATAAATTTATTGAACAAGGCCATGTATTAATCAATGGGAAACGTGCCAAGGTTGGTGATAAGGTTAAGCATGGTCAGACCGTAATAGTAAACGGTCACGTTATAGAACCAAAAGAAACCGAAAATTTTATTCTCATTGCATTCAATAAACCGGTTGGTGTTACAACTACTACCGAAGGCAATGTGCGCGATAATATTGTGAATTATGTAAATCACAGCGAGCGCGTTTTTCCAATAGGACGCCTGGATAAAGACTCACAGGGATTAATTTTTCTTACGAATAACGGAGATATCGTAAACAAAATTCTACGTGCCGGAAATAAGCATGAAAAAGAATATGTTGTAACCGTAAACAAACCCATAACCGATCAATTCATTAACGGAATGGCCGGTGGGGTTTCTATAATGGGTGTAATGACCAAAAAATGCAAGGTGTCAAAAGTATCGGCTTTTGTGTTTAACATTACACTTGTGCAAGGTTTGAATCGACAAATACGCAGAATGGCCGAGCATTTTAGTTACGAGGTTGTGAAGCTTGAACGCATTCGCATCATGAACGTCAAATTAAAGGGTCTGCCAATAGGTGAGTGGCGGGATTTGACTACCGAAGAACAAAACGAAATTACAAGCTCCATTGAAACATCTAGTTCCGAAAGTCATAAAGTTGAGAAAGTAAATAAACCCGATTCGCAAAAAAAGAAGAAAGTGCTGGACGGGCCAAAATTTGCTGGTGATCTTTTACTTAAAAAACAAGCGCAAAAAGCAGCCGAACGCAAGGAAAACGGAGAAGAAACAGAGCAGGAAAGAATTAAAACTACTGCAAGTGGCTCATTTAAATCGAAAGGATTGCGAAAAAAACATTTTGCCGGAAAAAAATTCAAGAATAACGGAAGCAATAAATTGAATA
>JAYUZA010000123.1:0-7089 GCA_043752145.1 Flavobacteriales bacterium | reverse complement strand
CCCTTAAACGCATCCCAACCAAAAGCAGTAATAGGCGTTGCTTCGTTAACCTGATTAATTAAACGGGCATTGTTTTTATCACCGGTTATATGACCAATAATACTTATACCCTTTAATTTTTTTACGATCTCAAAATCGGCTTGTTTAACAGTAAACAATAATTCGTAGTCCTCACCACCATTTAGGGCACAGGTTGTTGTATCCATGTTGAACAATTCGGCAGCGGTTGTTACCAAATGATCGACCGGAATTTTTTCAATGTAAATATCGCAGCCAACATTCGATTCCTTGCATATATGCAATAGCTCTGATGATAATCCGTCTGAAATATCGATCATAGATGTAGGAACAATTCCATTGTCATGTAACAGTCTTACAATATCTTTTCGCGGTTCGGGTTTTAACTGACGTTCCAATAAATAATCGTAGCCCTGCAAATCGGGTTGAAGATTCGGATTTTCTTTAAACAAAGCTTTTTCACGCTCCAATAATTGTAAACCTAAATAGGCTGCACCAAGGTCGCCACTTACACATATAAGATCAAATTCTTTTGCACCCGATCGGTATGTAACATTATTTTTATCTACATATCCAACAGCTGTTACCGAAATGGTCATTCCATGATGTGAGCTCACGGTGTCGCCACCAATAAGATCCACTTTATAATTCTCGCATGCCAGTTTTATTCCTTCGTAAATTTCTTCCACCGCTTCCAGTGTAAATTTACTGCTTAGGGCAATGGAAACCGTAATGTATGCCGGATTTCCATTCATAGCATATATGTCGGATAAGTTTACCGAAACCGCTTTATAACCCAAATGTTTTAAAGGCGTATACACCATGTCAAAATGCACACCTTCGGTCAACATATCGGTTGAAATGAGCATGAACGAATCGCCAATATCAATTACGGCTGCATCATCGCCAATACCTTTAATGACCTTCGGATTTCTTACATCAAACGATTTGGAAATATGATCGATCAAACCAAATTCGCCAAGCTTTGAAATATTTGTATGTTCTGTATTGTCAAACATTTTTTTTTAGTTAAAAGTCATTTCAGGAATTTCTCCATTTACGATCAAAGTACCTTCGGTAACCGATTTAATATAATCGACACTAACACCGGGAGCACGCTCCAGTAAAACAAATCCTTTATCGGTAACATCCAATACTGCCAGGTCGCTTACGATTTTTTTTACGCAACGCAGTCCTGTAATTGGCAAATCACATTTTTTTAATAATTTACTTTTTCCGTCCTTACTGCAGTGCTGCATGGCCACAATAATATTTTTTGCCGAAGCAACAAGGTCCATTGCACCGCCCATACCTTTTACCATTTTACCGGGAATTTTCCAATTGGCAATGTCACCGTTTTCACTTACTTCCATAGCACCTAAAATAGTAAGGTCGACTTTTCCGGCACGTATCATTCCAAAACTCATTGCTGAATCAAAAAAAGCCGAGCCTTCAACTGTTGTAATAGTTTGTTTACCTGCATTGATCAGATCGGGGTCTTCATCACCTTCAAAAGGAAAAGGACCAATGCCTAAAAGTCCGTTTTCAGATTGCAATACAACATCCATTCCTTTAGGAATGAAGTTAGCAACCAGTGTTGGTATACCAATGCCAAGATTAACGTAGTAACCATTCTTTACTTCTTTAGCGATGCGTTGCGCTATTTGATTTTTATCAAGTGTCATAATTGAGACTAAATTAGTGATTTTACAATTATTTATCGTGTTTTAATTTTATTAAAGTTGAGTCTCCGTTTGCAACATAGTGGGTTACAGACACACACTTCCCTGCTTCGATCTTAAAGAAACTAGATCTACCTTTGTTCCATCCGGCCCAACTACGACTTAAACTCCCATCCATATCATAACTATTGTTGCGTTTTGCATAATAGTTAACGTGAGGGCCGGGAAAAACATTGGAATATACTTTTTCATCGTCATAGGCAAATTTATTAATTGCTTCGCCAAGATCCTTATATACAGCTACAACTTTGCTGAGATCATTTACAGCATCATACTTAATACATGATTCATACGCTTTAACCGTGAAAAAAAACAAGATCAATGCCGTTGAACCTATATGCGCATATCGATTCTTAGTTGAATATAATTCAATTCGCGAAACCATTAAGCCTAACAAAAGAATTAAAAGATATGCTGTTTTTAAGATCGAAAAATCGTGAACTATCGTGAAATTATAAAACAGAAAATTATGCGTCAATACGATCAAGGCGGCTATCAGAATAGTATACAGCTGTTGCTTGATTAGAAAATATTTCCTTCGCCAGCACATCAACAAAACAAATGCAGGAACAACAAATGCGAATGAATTTATTACATTCAAAAAATTGGTGTCAAAATAGTCTTTAATGAGCCCGAACGTTTCAGGGTTTTTTATGGAGGCCGACACATCAACGATATCATTCGTTAAAACACCACCGTTTCGAAGAATGAATTTATTAACCGAAACCTCCTTTAATTTTTCGTACCCGGCAATTTGCGAATATTGAAATATCATAAGTCCTAAAGCCGCCAGGCCAGTAAAAAAACCTATTACAAATGCTTTTAAAAAAACCTTGTTTTTGAATACAGAAATAAACAAGTAAATGCCTGTAAAAAAAACAAATAAAAGGCCCAGCCAGTCGGTATAGACCGTAAAAAAGCAAATTACTCCATACCAAATTACGGTTTTTCTTTTGCTTGCTTTTTCCTGTACTAACAAATAAAAAACATACAACCCTGAAGCTAAAAAGAATTGGGCAAGAATTTCACTAAAATATACGTTACTGTGAAACCATAATGTACCGGCACTAAAAACATAGGTCATGAATACTACCAACGCAGCAACTGAAAATTCGCTGAACTTTTTATTGCTTAGCTTTAAAACCAATAAATATAAAAAAAGTGCCGTCAAAAAATGAACCAGTAAATTAAACCCGATGAGCGAATGTTGGTTTATTGGAATGCCGGATATACTAAAAAGCGTATAGGGTAAAATAAATGCGAACGGACCGTATGAAACATAATATGAATCTCCCTTATGATCGTGAAGTGCAGATAATGCAAAATCGTTCACATCACCCTTATTGGGATAGGAGTATATTGGAGAAAAATAACAATTTGCGATCCCTTTTTGTTCCCAAAGATCCATTATGATCAACGAATGTGCCGTGAGCCATTCATGATGCCTGTTTAGCGGATGTCCAAAATGCTTATATCTTACGGCAATTGAAACAGCGAATATTGAAACAAGCACAAAAATGATCAGCAAACGGCTACGATTTTTATTGATCCATTGCTTCATCTTATGTTATTCTGTTTTCTATTGAGAACGACAGGGGAAATCCTATTGCTTTTACTTCTTTCTAACCGTACGTTGCTCAATACGCTTCTCATAATCTTTTCCCTGAAAAATACGATGAACATAAATTCCCGGTGTGTGTACATGATCAGGTTCTAGTGAACCAACCGGAACAATTTCCTCTACCTCGGCAATGGTAATTTTACCGGCCATAGCCATTAACGGATTAAAATTACGCGATGTTGCTCTAAAAACTAAATTTCCAGCCGCATCGCCTTTCCACGCTTTTACAATAGCGAAATCAGAATCAAACGCGTATTCCATCAAATAATCTTTGCCGTTAAAATTTCGCACTTCTTTACCAATAGCAACTTCGGTTCCCACACCTGCAGGTGTAAATATTGCCGGCATTCCATAACCACTGGCCATGGCACGCGTTGCTAAAGTTCCCTGTGGAATTAATTCCACTTCCAATTCACCACTCAATAATTGTCGTTCAAATTCGGCATTCTCACCAACGTATGATGAGATCATTTTTTTTACCTGACGTGTTTTAAGCATTAATCCAATACCAAAATCATCAACACCGGCATTGTTGCTGATGCAGGTTAAATTCTTTACACCCTTTTTTACCAGAGCGGCAATACAGTTTTCAGGAATTCCACACAAACCAAAACCACCCAACATAAGGGTCATTCCGTCTTTAATATCTTTTACCGCCTCATCGGCACCGGCTACTAGTTTATTCATTTAAAAAAATTTATTGTTTGTTGTAGTTTGAGTTTTTCGAATCAAATTAAAATCTTTATAAATCCGTTTGAAGTTTGAATATCTTGTCATTCTTCATTCGCAATATCACTTCTTACTTCTGCCATCTTAAACCTAACTTCTCTTACTTAGGGTCCTCGAAAGGATCATCTTCCTCGCCATTGTTATCACCTTCGAGTAATTGCATTTCAACTTCAGGATCGTTCAGGTCGATCTGTTTCCATAGATCTGAATTCTCTGACTGAAAATCTTTGCAATCGAACAACTGAAATCCTTCCGGTGCTTCAAAATCTCCGGTTGAGATCTTCAACGATTTATCGGCATATACTTTTTTCATGTAATATCCCCATATAGGTAAAGCTGTTGTGGCTCCTTGTCCCTGATCGGTCGTACTCCAATGTATAGCGCTATTATCGGCTCCTGTCCAAACTCCGGTAACAAGATCAGGTGTTATACCCATGAACCAACCATCAGTATTGTTTTGCGTAGTTCCTGTTTTTCCTGCAACCGGATATTTTAATCCGCCCCATTTTCGATCCGATCTTCTTATTCCTGTTGCGGTGCCACCAATACGCGGACGCCCGTTTTTATTTTTAGCTGTAGGATGCATTACACCCGATGTTGCGCCCTTCATAACCGAACACATGGTATAAGCCGTTTCTTCATCCATTGCTTCACTTGTTTCGGGTTCAACATCATAAATTACATTACCGTTTTTATCTTCAATACGTGTAAACATAATTGGCTTTATGTAAATTCCTTTATTGGCAAATGTGGCCTGAGCTCCTGTCATTTCATACGGACTCAATTCACATGAACCTAAACAAATGGAAGGCACAGGAGGTAAAAAACCTTTTTCAATTCCCATGGCTTCCAACATTTTTATTACCGTTCCCGCTTTTTCCTGTTTAATAACTGCTGCCGTGATGTTGTTCATTGATTGTGGCAATGCAAAATACAAAGGCATGGGTTGCCCCGTGTATGCCTCACCGTTAGACGGACACCAGGGCTTGGTTGTTTTGGCTGTGTGTTGTACTTCAATACAATGTTCAACATCGGGTATTTCGCTACACGGTGTAAATAATTTATCGCGAAAAGCCGCTGCGTATACAAAAGGTTTGAATGTTGAGCCAACCTGCCTGCGCGCATTTACGTGATCGTATTTAAAGTGACGATAGTCGGCTCCGCCAACCCAGGCTTTAATAAAACCTGTATGCGGATCAATGGATATTAATGCCGCCTGAATAAATTTCATGTAGTACTTAATAGAGTCAATTGGAGACATCATGGTATCAAACTCCTGTTTAGGTTTGAGCCATGAAAACACCCGCATTTTAATTTTCTTGTTGAACATTTCGTCAATGCCTGCTTCATTTTTTCCTTCATGACGATGCTTGCAATAACTACAATAAAAAACCGGTTTCCGGCCTTCCATTCTAGTTGACACAAAATCTTTTCCACGTTCGCAATAAGCACATATTTGCCCGGTATACATTTTATAGCGGGTCGATTGCTTAATTGCTCTCTTCATCAACTCTTCTATCTTTTCATCGGTTGCATTGCTGGCAAAAGGCGCACGTTTCCATCTCTTATTGTCTTTATCGAATTTCTTTTGCAATTCGGTGCTCAGGTATTCACGCACGGCCCATTCACCGTATTTTTGCATACGCGAATCAAGTGTGGTGTAAATTTTTAACCCGTCCTCGTAAACATTGAACGGTGTTCCGTCCTTCTTGTGGATCTTATATTCTCCATTCTCATTTTTTTGAGCGAATAACTGCCCCAGATCTTTTCTTAATTCCTCTCTAAAATATGGAGCAAGCCCTTCAACGTGATCAACTTTTGTAAAATCAATTCCCAAGGGTAATTTACGTACACGATCATAGTCGGCCTGTGTAAATTTGGTAGTGAAACGAGGGTTGTCAATATTTTTTAACAATTGCTTTAACACCACTTCTCTTCTTTTTGTAGCATTTTCGGGATACTTCACCGGATTGAACAACGAAGGATTTTTTGCCATTCCTACCAAAACAGCAGATTGATCAAGCGTCAATGAATCGGGAGTTGTATTGAAATAAACGCGTGCGGCTGATTTTATTCCAACAGCATTATTCAAGAAATCGAATTTATTTAAATACATTGTAATAATTTCTTCCTTGGTGTAACGTCTTTCAATTTGAGAGCAAATTATCCATTCCTGAAATTTTTGATTGACCCTTTCCATGCTACTTTTTGGCCTTTCAGAGAAAAGCATTTTTGCCAATTGCTGCGAAAGTGTAGAACCACCACCCTGGCTGGTTGAGCCGGTAACAACACCTTTCACAACTCTACCCAAAGCTGTAAAATCAATTCCGGTATGATCGTAAAAACGTTCGTCTTCAGTAGCAACAAGGCAATCAACAAGTTTTGGCGAAATCTCATTGAACTGAACATTGGTACGATTTTCTTTAAAATATTTACCCAATAAGACATTATCAGCAGTAAAGATCTCAGAAGCCAAATTCATTTTGGGATTTTCCAATTTTTCAACATCCGGTAATCCGGAACACGCTATTAAGAGCATGATTCCAATCCCTAAAAAAGGTATCAATACAACCAACCAAATAGCAATGACCATTCGTTTTAAAAGTCTGCTCCCTTTGGGCGCTGCAGCTTTCTTATTTTTACTTTTATTTTCTTCTTCGGCCTTTGCCATTTAATCTTTTTTTGAAATTGTTAATCCCACATCTTCAATGCCGGCTAGTTTTTCATCGCGCATGGCCTGTGTAATACTTATCCTATATATTCCCTTCATCGGAAAACCTGCCTTTTGTTTAACCAAAACATGATTCTCTATTAAACTCCCCGAATTTTTCCCATACCATTTTCCGGTATAATCCTGCATGGGTACATGAAGTGTATCATTCACTGCTTTTTTATCCGGAAATTCGATATTTAAAAACATATAGATATCCGAATACGCATAGTTATCGTTGTGTCGAAAATCGATATAAATATCATAAA